>RFJV01000517.1 GCA_003694775.1 Chloroflexota bacterium
GGAAGGAGAATATTAATCTCCTAATCTCCAATCTCCCCCGTTTGTTCGCCAAAATAGTGCAAATATACCCCCCAAAAATAGGCAATCTGCATCTTTCGCCCCCCTATCAAAATAGACTATTATAGAAGCAAGGCGTGCAAAACGTGCAAAGCACTCAAAACAACCAAAGTAGTCGCCGGTAGCTGTCAACCTGTCTTCTCCTTACCGAGGACAACCGCGTATTCCTCCTGACCCTCATCCGCCGGAGCATCCAGACCGCCTCCCTCCCCTTCGGCGACACGCCTCACCGCCAGATTACACCATCTCGTCAAACCAACAGCCTGCCGGAAAGAACCGGACAGTCAGATGCCGTCCGAGAATGCAGTCAGAGGGGGCAGAGTGTATGAAAAAACTCAACCTGTCGGAAAACCGTTTGCTGACGCGCTCTGAAGTGGCGGAAATTTTTCAGGTCTCCCCCAGCACTGTCACCCGCTGGGCCGAAGCCGGAAAACTGCCCGCGGTAAAAACGCTGGGAGGCCACCGCCGTTACGAGGCCAGAGTGGTGATGGAGCTGGCCGAAAAGCTGATTGACCAACAGGAGGCACATCAAACCCAGGAGGTTAGCATGGAAAAAATTGTATTCGATACTCCGGCAATGTACGGCGACCACCACGTGCTGGAGGTGCGCCGTCTCCTGCTGGCTTTACCCGGCGTAGAAGAAGTCAATGCCAGCAGTTGTTTTCAGGCCGTAGAAGTTCATTACGACCCCGACAAAATCACTCCGGAAAAAATCAAGGCGGTGCTGGAAGAAAACGGCTACCTGGACGACCTGCCCATCCCGGTTGAGCTGGGCGAGCCGGTCACCCAGGAAAGCAAACACGATGAAAACATCTTCTTCCGGCACACCGCTACCTTTGAGCAAACCCGCCGCGTTATCAGTTTTGCCCAGCAGATAGAGATGAACGGACGCCCCCTGTGGCCGTGTCCCGGACTGGGCGTCATCAAGGTGAACGACCGGACAGAGGAGGTCGCCAATGGCTAAGAAAAAGCGAACGCCCCAGGAATATTCTGCCGACCCCGCGGCCCAGGAAATGCTGATTCTGGCCGAGGAGTTGGGTGTAGGCACGGCTTTCCACCGGGCCGACGAAATGCCGCCCTGCAACATCGGCTCGGCGGGGATGTGCTGTAAAAACTGCGGTATGGGTCCCTGCCGGCTCACCAAAGACGGGCTGACCGGCGTGTGCGGGGCCACCATCGACACCATCCAGGCCCGCAACCTGACCAGGGCCATTGCCGCCGGTTCCGCGGCCCACTCCGACCACGGCCGCGATATGGCCTTTACCCTCAAGGCTGTCGCCAATGGGCAGGCGGAAGGTTACGTCATCCGGGATGTCGCCAAACTGCGCACTGTGGCCGCAAAGTACGGCATCCCCATCGAAGGCCGCGCCCCGGAAGAAATTGCCAACGACCTGGCCGACCTGTACATTGCCCAGTTCGGCCAGCAGAACGGAAAAATTGCCCCCATCATCCGTGCCCCCAAAAAACGCCAGCAGTTGTGGGAAGAGCAGGGAGTCATCCCCCGCGGCATCGACCGGGAAGTGGTGGAAGCCCTGCACCGCACCCACATTGGCGACGACCAGGACCCGGAACACATCCTCCAGCATGCCGTCCGCACCGCCCTGGCCGACGGGTGGGGCGGCAGTATGATTGCCACCGACATTTCCGACATCCTGTTCGGGACACCGGCCCCTATTCTGGGGCAGGCCAACCTGGGTGTTCTGCGGGAGGATATGGTCAACGTGGTGGTGCACGGCCATGAACCCACCCTCAGCGAGATGATTGTGGCCGCCTCGCAGGACCCGGAAATCATCGCCTATGCGCAAGCCGCCGGGGCCAAGGGGGTCAACCTGTCTGGCATCTGCTGTACGGCCAACGAAATCCTGATGCGGCAGGGCATCCCCGCGGCGGGCAACTTCTTACAGCAGGAACTGGCTATCCTAACCGGCGCGGTCGAGGCGATGGTGGTGGATGTGCAGTGTATCATGCAGGCGCTGGTCGGTATTGCCCAGAACTTCCACACCAAGATTATCACCACCTCACCAAAGGTGCGGATTAAGGGCGCTCTGCACATTGAGTTCGACGAGCACAAGGCCCTGACCGTGGCCAAAGAAATTCTGCGCCACGCCATCGACAACTTCAAAAACCGCGGCCAGACCCGCATCCCCGACATCCGGGAAAAGCTGGTGCCCGGTTTTTCGCACGAGTACATCAACTATATGCTGGGCGGCTCATACCGCGGCTCCTTCCGCCCCCTCAACGACGCCATTATGGCCGGACGCATCCGGGGCGTGGCCGCGATTGTGGGGTGCAACAACCCGCGCAGTCAGCAGGATTACCTGCACACCTACGTGGCCCAGGAACTGCTCAAGCAGGATGTCCTGCTGGTAGAAACCGGTTGCGGGGCCATTGCCAGCGCCAAACTGGGCCTTCTGCTGGCCGAAGCCGGCCTGGAGAAGGTAGGACCGGGCTTACGGGAGGTGTGTGAAACCGTTGGTATTCCGCCGGTGCTCCACATGGGTTCCTGCGTGGACAATACCCGCATCCTGACCGTACTGACCCAGATGGTGGAAGAAGGCGGTCTGGGTGACGACATCGACCAGATTCCGGCGGTCGGTCTGGCTCCAGAGTGGATGAGCGAAAAGGCGCTCTCTATCGGGGTGTACTGTATGGCCTCCGGCGCGTACGTTATCTTTGGCGGCACATCGCCCGTCAGCGGTATGCCCGACAAGGTTTCCGACAGCGACCTGGTGTCGCGGCTGATGAGCGAAGGCTGGGAAAAGATTTACGGCGGCAAGATGGAGTTCGTCCCCGACCCGGACGAGATGATTCGCCGCACCCTGGCCCACATCGACAAGAAACGGGAAGCCCTCAAGCTCCCGCCTTACGACCCGTCTCGCTTTGGCAAGAGCGGCGACTCCCGCGTGTTGGAGCTGGAGGCTCTGCCCCTGGCAGAACGGCAAGCCGCGCTGTACGGTATGTCGGTATAAGGAGGGGCTGTCCAGGATTTTAGGACAGACAGGGGGCGCGGGGGAATCCCCCCGAAATTTCCCCTGTCCAGGGCCCCAAAAATCCTGGACACACCTGTATAAGGAGGATATACAATGAGTCGATACATTGCGAAGCGCGCCATCCGCGGCGCAAACGCGTTAACCATAGAAGCGGAACTGATGCTCCAGAAAGCCCTGGCAGAAAAGGGGCCGGATACGCCGGTATCCTTTCCCAATACCGCCTACTACCTGCCGGTCATTTACGGTATGACCGGCCTGGAAGTGACCACCCTGGGCCAGCTCAAGGACGTTCTCCAGCACGCCCGGTCGCTTCTGCACCCCATTCCCGCAGACCGGCACTGGACGCCCTACCTGGGCGAAACGCTGGATTCGGGGATGGCGGCCCTGCTGGCCGCGGAAGTCATCGAGGCTATCCGTTTTGTGTACGGCCTTCAGCCGGAACCCCTGCCCGGCTTCAAACTGGCCGGCGGAACCGCCTTCACCAGCCCCGATAACGGGCACAGCGGCAACGGCGACGGCCATCTCAACGGCCCCATCGACGATATCCAGCTCCGCTCATGGGGCATCCAGCTGGTGGATGGCCGTATGCCCGGCTTTGCCGCCATTGTCGGCGCGGCCAAATCCAACGAAGTGGCGGTCAAGATTGTCCGCGAACTCCAGCAACGCAATATTCTCATCTTCCTGTCCGGCAATGTCAACGGACGGTCCATCATTCACCAGCTTCAGGAGGAGGGGGTCGAAATGGGGTACGATACCTACATCGTCCCCTTCGGCACCGACACTATCAGCGCCATCTACGCCCTGGGATTTGCCACCCGCTCTGCCCTCACCTTTGGCGGGCTGAAAGGCGGGCAGGCCCGCGACATTCTGCTGTACAACAAGGAGCGGGTGTTTGCCTTTGTGCTGGCCCTGGGCGAGGTGGATGACCTGAAGTACGCCGCCGCGGCCGGGGCCATCAATTTTGGCTTCCCCGTGGTGGCCGATACGGTCATTCCCCAGATTCTGCCCACCGGCATCGCCACCTATGAGCACGTCATCTCCATGCCGTGGAACGAAATTCCGGGCAAGGATGATATGGAAAAGGCCGAACGGCTGGTGCAGAAGTGCATCGAGGTGCGGGGGGTCAAGGTGAAGATTGCCCGCGTTCCCGTACCCGTTCCCTACGGTTCGGCCTTTGAAGGTGAGGTGGTGCGCCGGGCCGACATGCGGATTGAGTTCGGCGGCAAGTACTCCCGGGCCTTCGAGTACCTGCGCATGGTCGAGATGGACGAGGTGGAAGACGGCAAAATCGAGGTCATCGGGCCGGGCTTTGACGACATCGAGGTCGGCGGGCACATGGACCTGGGCATCCTCATCGAGGTGGCCGGTCGGAAAATGCAGTTAGACTTTGAGCCGGTGCTGGAGCGGCAGGTGCACTACTTCATCAACGGCGCGTCGGGTGTCCAGCACATCGGACAGCGCGACATTGCCTGGATACGCATCAGCAAGGCCGCGGCAGAAAAGGGCTTCAACCTGCACCATCTGGGCGACATCCTGCACGCCCGCTTCCACGCCGACTTCGGAGCCATCGTGGACAAGGTGCAGGTCAAGATTATCACCGACCCGGCCCTGCATGCCGAATGGCTGGCGAAGGCCAGGGAGGCTTACGACTTCCGCAACCGCCGGCTGGCAGACCTGACCGACGACAAGGTGGATGAGTTCTACTCCTGCACCCTCTGCCAGAGCTTTGCCCCGGACCACGTCTGCATCGTCTCGCCGGAACGGCTGGGGCTGTGCGGCGCGTACAACTGGCTGGACTGCAAGGCCAGCTACCAGATTAACCCCACCGGCCCCAACCAGCCCATCCCCAAGGGGCGGGTTATCGACGAGAACAAAGGCTACTGGGAAGGGACAAACTCCTACGCCAAGCAGGGGTCGCACGGCTCGGTGGAAGAAGTTTCTATGTACTCCATCATGGAAAACCCGATGACCGCCTGCGGCTGTTTTGAGTGCATCGTGATGGTCATCCCGGAAGCCAACGGGGTGATGGTGGTCTCCCGCGAGGATTCCAGTATGACCCCCGCCGGTATGACCTTCAGCACCCTGGCCGGCATTGCCGGCGGTGGTCTGCAAACGCCGGGGGTGATGGGCGTGGGCAAGTACTACCTTACCAGTCCCAAGTTCATCTCCGCTGACGGCGGCTTCAAGCGGGTGGTCTGGATGAGCAGTATCCTCAAGAAAACAATGGCCGAAGAGCTCAAGGCCGTGGCCGAACGGGAAGGCGACCCCGACCTGATTGACAAGATTGCCGACGAAACCATCTGCACCGACGTGGACGGTCTGCTGGCCTGGATGGAGCAGGTCGGCCACCCGGCGCTGGCAATGGACCCGATGTTCTAGCAATACCTTTTGGGGCACAGCAATGCTGTGCCCCAAAATCTGCCCATACCGTTGCCAGTATACCGCTCTTTTGGGCAACGGGAAGTGAAGGAGGGAAACCATGACCACCCCCCTGGTACGCGATGTGATGCACCGGGGCGTCATCATCTGCTGGGCCGATGAACCCCTGCCCGACGTGGCCCACCGGCTGTGCGAGTACGACATCAGCGCCATCTTTGTGCTGGATGAAAGCGGACGGGCCGAGGGTGTTATCTCCCGCACCGACATCGCCCGCGCCTTTGTGCAGAACGACTGGCGCAAACTGACCGCCGCCGAGGTGATGAGCCCCAATGTGCTGACCATCACCGGCGATATTCCCCTGAAAGCCGCGGTGCAGATTATGCTCGACAACCGGGTGCACCGTCTGCTGATTGTCCAGGGAGGACGCACCCCCAACCGGCCCGTTGGCGTGCTCTCCCTGACCGATGTTCTGCTGTTTATGGTCGAACACGAATAGTAGGGCGACCGGCCGGTCGCCCCTTCCGTGGGGCGACATTAATGTCGCCCTACCCCAACGTTATTTTATACAAGGAGATTAATCCGCTAAGCTCGTAAACTCTCCGACTCACTAACTCACCAACTATTTTTATCAGGAGGTACGCCTCAATGTCTGCCATTGCCATACCGGTAGAAAAATGGAGCGGTAAAGTCCGCGAGGTGACGCTGGGCGCCACCGCTGAACAGGGCGGAACCCGCACCAAAACCGTTACCGTAGGCGGGGAAACCACCCTGCCCTTTCTCCACTTTGAAGGCCAACTGCCGCATCCCCCGGCCATTGCCGTAGAAATTCGCGACCGTCCTCCAGCCGACTGGTCGCCGGTTTTGCTGGAAGCCTGGGGGGATGTGGTCAACGACGTGACCGCCTGGGCCAGAGCCGCCGAAGAACAGGGCGCGGACATCGTGCTCCTGCAGTTCAGCCTGCATCATGACCTGACCGCAGACTACGCCCGCCAAACCCTGCGCCGGGTACTTTCGGCCACCGGCCTGCCGCTGATTGTCTTTGGCCCCGGCCAGGCCGACATCGACAACGAAATCCTGGTGGCCGTAGCCGAAGAAGGGAAAGGCGAAAACCTGGTGCTGGGGGTTTGCGAGGACAAAAACTACCGCACCATTGTCGCCGCGGCCCTGGCCCACAACCATATGGTCAACGCCCGCACGGCGATGGATGTCAACCTGGCAAAACAGCTCAACATCCTCATCAGCGATATGGGGATGCCCGTGGAGCGCATCATTATGGACCCCACCACCGGCGCCCTGGGCTACGGCATCGAATACGGCTACAGCGTGATGGAGCGTTTGCGGCTGGCCGCGCTCCAGGGCGACAGCATGACCCAGCTCCCCATGCTGGTCACCCCCGGCGAAGAGGCCTGGCGGACCAAGGAGGCCCGCGCCGGCGAGGGGGTCCCCGCGGCCTGGGGCGATTGGGCCGAACGGGCCATCAATTGGGAAACCATCACCGCCGGAACGCTGATTGAATCCGGCGCAGACATCGTTGTACTCCGGCATCCGGAGTCGGTCAAGCGAATCAGGGCTATGATTAACGCTCTGATGAACTAACGGAATTCACCCCAATCATTCTGGAGGCACACCATGGCGCTTAGTGGTATCCAAATCTACAAACTGCTTCCGGCCAGCAGTAAAAATCCGGAAGTCAAAAAACACGCCAACTGCAAGGAATGCGGCTTTCCGACCTGCCTGGCTTTTGCCATGAAGCTGGCCCAGAAACAGGCGGAGCTGGCCCAGTGTCCCTACGTGGAAGAAGAATCCAAAGCCCAGCTCGAAGCCTCTGCCGCGCCGCCCATCCGCCTGATTACCCTCTCCGCCGACGGGCGCAAGCTGGAAGTGGGCAACGAGACGGTGATGTTCCGCCACGAGAAGACCTTTTTCCACCCGCCCGGCCTGTTTGTGCGGGTTAAAGACACCCAGCCCGACGCGGCCGAGGTGGCAAAGGCCGTGGCCGGCTACGCCGTGGAATACGTGGGCATGGACCTGACCCTCGACGGTATCGCCGTGGAAGCCGACGGCGGTGACTTTGCCGCCACCGTCGCCGCGGTGAAGGCGGCTTCTTCCCTGCCCCTCATCCTGCTGACAGAAGACCCCGCCGCGGCGGAGGCTGGCCTCAAAGCCGCCGCAGGCGTTCGCGTTCTGCTGTGGGCCGCCACCCCCGACAACTGGCAGGCAATGGCCGGTCTGGCAAAACAGTACAATGCCGCCCTGGCCGTCCGCCCCGCGGAAACCGACCTCAACGCGCTGGCCGGCCTGGCAGAGCAGGTCAAAAATGCCGGGGTGGAAGACATTGTCCTGGACCCGGCCTGCCGCGACTTCCGCACCTCTCTGCAAACCTTTACCCAACTGCGCCGGCTGGCCCTCAAGCACGGCGAGCGCCGGGTAGGGTATCCTATTCTGGCCTTTGCCGGAAACGACCCCCTGCTGGCCGGCCAGCATATTGCCAAGTACGGCGGGTTCATCATCCTCGACAGCTTCAGCCCGGCAACGGTTTACCCCCTGCTGGTTCTGCGGGCTAACATCTTCACCGACCCGCAGAAGCCCATCCAGGTTCAGCCCGGCGTGTACGAAATCAACAACCCCAAGCCGTCCGACCCGCTGATGGTGACCACCAACTTCTCCATCACCTACTTCTCGGTGGCAAACGAGCTGGAAAGCAGTGGCCTGCCCGGCTGGCTGTTGGTGGCCGACGCGGAAGGGATGAGCGTGCTGACCGCATGGGCCGCGGGCAAGTTCGACGCGGAACGCATTGCCAAAGCCGTCAACAACAACGGCCTGGCCGAGAAACTGGCGCACAAACGGCTCATCATTCCCGGACACGTGGCCGTTCTGATGGGCGAACTGGAAGAGGAACTGCCCGGCTGGGAAATCAACGTGGGGCCGCGCGAGGCCGTAGACCTGCCGAACTACCTGAAAATGCAGTGGGGATGAAGAGGAAGGATGAAGGATGA
>RFJV01000518.1 GCA_003694775.1 Chloroflexota bacterium
ATATCGCCCTCTCCCCCTCTCGCCCTATTGCAATATCGCAATATCGCATTATCATCCTATCGCATTATCGCAATATTTTCATCCTCGTTGTCGCCCCGCCAGAGACGGTCCAACTTCTACTCCTGGCGGTTGCCCTGCATTTTCGCATCCAGGTAGTTCTGCAGAATGACCGCGGCCGCGGCCGCGTCGATGGGCGTTTTTTTGCCGCCGCTCTGGGCCAGAAATGCTTCGGCGTCTGCGGTAGAGTAGCTTTCGTCGAAATATTCGCAGGGAATGGAAAGCTCCGCGCACAGGGCGTCGGCATAGTGCATAATCCACCGGGCCTGCGGGCCGATGGGGTCCGGTCCGCTGAGCGAGTAAGGCAGGCCAATGATGAGCCGGTCGATGCGCAGGTCTTCCACCAGCCGGCGAATGCGGGCAAAGTCTTCCCGCCGGGATTTGCGGTAGATAACGCTGTGCGGCGCGGCAAAAAAACCGCTTTCACTGACCGCCACCCCGATGCGGCGCTCGCCGATGTCCAGAGCCATCAGGCGCATATTCAGCTCCCGCCGGCGGCAGGCACTGCCGCCGGATTCACCACCACCTCTATCCGCAGAGGCGAGAAGGGCAACCGTCCCACCCATTGGGCGGCCCAATCTGGCTGTAGCTCCACCGCGGGTGTGTCAGCCAGGTCGTAAAGCTGGCTGAGGCGGGCCTGGGCCTCGCCGACGGACAGCCAGCGGATTTCTCTGGCGGCCTGGTGCGGGTCAATCACCGGAACAGCCCGGCCCCGCGCTTCTACCATAAACGTCACCACCCCCTCGGTTACGTCCAGCACTTCGCCGGCGGCAAAATGCAAACCTTCGATGTCCAGCTCGTAGCCGGGCGGAACCTGCTGTTCCAGCGCGGCCAGGGCCAGGCGGTTGGCATTGTACCCCCCGATGACGGTTCCCCGCACCACGGCGTGCATCTCGCCGCTGAAAAAGTCCGACACATCGCCGGCAAACTGGTCAAAGGAGATGTCCAGGACAATCACCTGCAGGGTTTCGGGCGGAATAAATTCCTGCTCGCCCAGCGAGTTCTGGAGTTCTTCCAACCCCTGCTGGTAGGTCAACTGCTGGAGATGGGCGCGCAGGCGCTCTTTGTCTGCCTGCTCCACCACCCGCGCCGGTTCCATTGTACCGCCGGAAAACGGCTCGTCATTGATAACACGGGCCACCAGGGCCAGGCGCGGGTCGGCAATCCGGTTGACCGTCCCCGCGGCCACGTTGCCCTGCGGCCCCGGCTCCACAGCAATGACGGTGGTGGGGGTAATGGCCCCTACGCCGGCGGGAATGGTTGCGGTCAGGGTGGTGATGAATTCAATCGGTTCCCCGGCCGAGGTGGTCACGGTGGTGCTGATAGGGATGACCTGCTCCTGCAGGGTCCGGTTGATGAAAACCACCGTCCCTTCGGCCCGACCGACCGGGGCCAGTTCGGTTTTGACCGTTTCAATCTGGCCGCGCACGTTCAGCTCCACCTGGTCCACGCGGGCGGGGAAGGAGGCCGTTTCGTAATCGATGGACTTTTCGTTGGGGTCGGCGTGGACCACCAGCTCGGCCTGGACGGGCCGGGGTTGGGGCGTGACCACCACCACGGCGCGCGGCAAGAGCATCACCGCGGCCAGGGCCAGCGCCGCGGCCAGCACGGCAATCAGCAGGAGGGCCAGCAGTTGCTGGAGAATGTCCACCTCGCCTTTGCCGATGACCAGCACAAAACGGGGTTTCTGCCGCCGTTTGCGCCGCCGCGGACGGGCAGGTGCGGTAGTTGGGGCTGGTTCCGCCGCTGGCGTGTCGTCATCAGCCAGGGTCGGCGGCTCGGTTTTCTCCGCAGGAATTATTTCTGCGGTCTGGCTCACCCAGCCGGCTCGCCGGGCGGCCCGGATACTGCCGAACACCCGGACTCCGGCTTCCTTCGCATAGTCGCGTACGGTGGGGTGCTGGCTGACGAGAGCCAGCTCTACCGACCGCTTTTTGAGCAGACGGGCCAGCAGTTTCATATTGACCAGGCTGTGCAGGGCCTTGTTCTTGTTCGGTACGACCAGCAACAGCCGGGGCGTCACCGTCTGGCCAGGTTCTGCCGCGGCCCGCGCCTGCTGTATCAACCCCGGCAGAACCAGCTCAATCCGGCTCCGGATGGCAGTAATGTCGTCTGTGATGTCAATTTCCAGAATTTGGCTCATAGATTCAATTTTCAATTATCAATTATCAATTTTCAATTGGCTCATTGGCTCATTGGCTCATTGACCATTGGCTCATTGGCTCATTGACCCATTGGCCCATTGGCTCATTGACCCATTGGCCCATTGGCTCGTTGGCTCGTTGGCTCATTGGCTCATTGACCCATTGGCCCATTGGCTCGTTGGCTCATTGGCTCATTGGCTCGTTGGCTCATTGACCATTGGCTCATTGGCTCATTGGCCCATTGGCTCGTTGGCTCATTGGCTCGTTGGCTCATTGACCATTGGCTCATTGGCTCATTGAATCATTGACAATTGAATCATACCTATCTTCGCTAATCCGGCAAACCGGCGGTCAGGCACAGGGCGGGCAGGAAAAGGGTGTAGTCCAGGCCATCGGTCAGGTCCTGGATGTTGGGCAGAACGCCGGGGCCAAGATGGGCCACATCGGGCGCGGCGTCAAAGGGGGCGGTGCTGGCCCGGAGCAGAACATCCAGACCGGGCAGTAAACTGCCGCCGCCGGTCAGGAAAATCTTGCGCGGCAAGGGGCGGTCGTAAATATCATTCTGGGCCGCCACCCGCGCCGACATTGCCTGCAGGGTGTCGAGCAAAGCCGTGTACCAGCGCCGCCGCGCCTCGGCCAGCAGACGGTCTACCGCCCACGTCTCCTCCGCCGAAAGGCCGCCGGCGGCATAGGCCCGCTTCAGCCCTTCGGCATCTTCTGCCGGCATATCCAGGGCCTGGGCCAGGGCGTGGGTAAAAAACCGCCCGCCAAACGGAATGCGGTCTGCCGCCACCAGACCGTTGCTCCGTATCAGATAAATTTCGGTCTCTCCCAGCCCAATGTCCAGCAGAACGGCCTCCTCTTCCGGCGAAGCAACGGCCAGTGCCTGCGGGGCGGTGATGATGTTGTCTACCGCCACCTCCAGCCGGTTTGCCAGCACGTTCAGTGCCCGGAGCGCCGCGGCCAGCCCTGCCGCGCCAAACACCGACAGGCACAGCTCCTCTCCCAGCAAACCTTCCGGGCCGACCACCAGCCGGCGGTCCAGGAACAGCCCGGCCTCGGAAACGGCCAGCGGTTGCCACTGCCTGCTGTCGGCGGGCTGGTCTGCCAGCCCGCGGCGCACCAGCCGCTCGGCCCGGCTGTGGAGCGCCCGCACCTCTCCCGCCGAAACACCCTTTTGGGGATGGGCGCGGGTCTGGCGGACGGTAAACAGCCGGCCCAGGGTAGCCCGTCCGGGCAGAGAAAAAATCACGTCATCGGGCACCACCTTTCGCCCGATGAAGTGCTCCGTGCTGTCCTCGGCCTGAATCAGGGCCGCGTTGACCGGCCCGTAGGTGGCGTCGGCTTCCAGCCGGCCCCCGGCGATGTCCCGTCCGCCGGTATTTGCCAGGCCGTAGCCCACCACCTGCACCGCGGCCTGTCCCGGGACGGCCAGCACCACCACTGCTTTGACGGTATCGCGGCCAATATCCACCAGGCTGTAGGCGGTCGGCTTCTGGGGCGTTTGTCGAAAATGGTGCAGAAATTTCATTTGGTCCTGCCAATAAAAAAGGGCGACCCGCCGCCGGGCGTCGCCCTGAACCCTTGCCTTGCCGGAAGGAATCTATCAGACCAGCGCCTCGGCGACCAGTCCGTCCACTGAGGCCAGAGCCTCGTCCAGCCGGGAGGCGTCGCGACCGCCGGCCTGGGCCATAGTTGGTTTGCCGCCGCCACCCCCGCCAACAACCTGAGCCACAGCTTTGACCAGTTTACCGGCGTGCAGACCTTTTTTCACCAGGTCTTCGGTGACGGTGGCAATGATGAGCGGCTTCTGGTTGACCACCGCGGCCAGCACCACCACGCAGGAGCCGAGCCGGTCGCGGAACCAGTCGCTCATTTCCCGGAGCATGGCCGCGTCGGGCGCGTCGACCTTGAGGGCAACCACCTGAACGCCCTTCACCGTATGGGCCTGGGCCAGCAGGCTTTCGAACGCGGCCCGGGCCGCTTTGCGCTGAAGGGCCTTGATTTGCCGTTCCTTCTCCTGAAGCTGGTCGACCAGCGCGGCCACCCGCTGAGGCGTTTCTTCCGGACGGACACCCAGGGCCGCGGCGGTTTGCTCCAGCGCGGCCATTCGCTGGCGCACCAGGGCCTGGGCGGCCCGTCCGGTTACCGCCTCGATGCGCCGCACGCCGGCCGCGGCACTGCCCTCACTGATGATGTGCAGGGCGCCAATCTGCGCCGTCCGGTTGACGTGCGTCCCGCCGCACAGTTCCCGGCTGTAGTAGCTCCCCTCCGGCCCAATCTGGATGACGCGCACCACATCGCCGTATTTTTCGCCAAAGAGGGCCATAATTTCGCCCTTGCTGATGGGGTCTTTCAGCTCATCGTACCGTTTGAAGACCGGCGTAACCGGGTAATCGGCCAGAATGGCTTCGTTGACGGCCCGTTCAATATCTGCCAGTTCTTCCGGGCTGACCATCTGGGGATGGCTGAAGTCGAACCGGAGGCGGTCCGGGGCCACCAGGGAGCCGGCCTGAGCCACGTGATTGCCTAGCCGCCGGCGCAGTTCCCGGTGGAGCAGGTGGGTGGCGGTGTGGTTGCGCATAATGTCCCAGCGCCGGTCGCGGTCTACCAGGGCGCGGGCCGGGTGGCCCACGGCCGCAGTGCCGCGGGTCATCAGACCGCGGTGCACCACCAGCCCGCTGACCGGCTGGTGCACATGGTCGACCTGCATCGCCCAGCCGCCATCCGGGGCGGCAATCTGGCCGGTATCGCTCACCTGACCGCCGGCCTCCACGTAAAAGCAGGTATCGGCCAGCACCATTTCTACCAGTTCTCCCTCGCTGGCGGATTGGACCGCCTGCCCATCGCGCAGAATAGCGACGACGCGGCTGTCCATTTCTGTGCCGGCGTACGGGTTGTGGTTGACGCCCTGGGCCGGCAGGTCGCCGGTTTCCTTGAGCCGGTCGAACAGGTCGGCGTACACCTGGAGCTGGTCCACGGCAATTTCACCGATTTTGTCGCCACCGGAAATTTCGGTGTGGCGTTTGAAGGCCTGCTCGTAACCGGCCTCGTCGATGCTAAAGCCGTACTCCTCCGCGGCGATGATGCGGGTCAGGTCTTTGGGGAAGCCGTAGGTGGCGTAGAGCTTAAAGACTTCGTCGCCGGGGATTTGATTTTTACCCTGTGCCTTGAGCCTGTCTACCAGTTCGGCAATCAGCTCCAGGCCGTTGGTAAAGGTGCGCAGGAAGCGTTCCTCTTCCTGGGTAATCACGTTGAGGATGAACTGGCGGCGGGCGTTGAGTTCAATGTAATGCCCGCCCATTTCGTCGATGACTTTATCGGCCACCTTTGCCAGGAAGGGGCCGTCGAAGCCGGCCATGCGGCCGTAGCGGGCGGCCCGGCGCAGGATGAGCCGGAGGACGGAGGCCCGGCCTTCGTTGCCGGGCAGAACGCCGTCGCCAATCATAAAGGTGATGGCCCGGCTGTGGTCGGCGATGACGCGGTAGGCGACCTGGTGCTTCTGCGCTTCGGCGTCGGAGTGGCCCAGCAGTTCCTGGATGCGGGCCAGGATGGGGGTAAAGAGGTCGGTATCGTAGTTGGCCCGCTTGTTCTGGATGATGGAGACAATCCGCTCCAGGCCCATACCGGTGTCGATGCCGGGTTTGGGCAGGGGAGTGCGGGTTCCATCGGGGGCCTGGTTGAACTGCATGAAAACCAGGTTCCATACCTCCAGCCAGCGTTCACAGCCGTTGTCCAGCTCTACGGAGCAGTTGGGGTCGCCGCAGGTGCAGAATTCTTCGCCCCAGTCGTAGTGCAGTTCCGAGGTGGGGCCGCAAGGGCCAACATCGGCCATTTGCCAGAAGTTGGTGGCGTCGCCCATCCGGTACACGAGGCTGGGGTCGACGCCCATTTCTTTGGTCCAGATGTCGTAGGCTTCGTCGTCGTCTTTGTGCACGGTAAAACGGAGACGTGCCGGGTCCAGGCCGTACACTTCGGTCAGACATTCGTAGGCAAAGCGAATGGCCTCTCGCTTGAAATAGTCGCCAAAGGAAAAGTTGCCCAGCATTTCAAAGAAGGTGTGGTGGCGGGGGGATGGCCCCACGTTTTCCAGGTCGTTGTGTTTGCCGGAGACGCGCATGCACTTCTGCACGGTGGCGGCGCGGGTATAGGGCCGTTTTTCCAGCCCCAGAAAGGTATCCTTGAACTGCACCATACCGGCGTTGGTAAACAGGAGGGTAGGGTCGTCCGCCGGAACGAGGGACGAGCTGGGAACGATGGTGTGTCCGTTTTTGGCAAAATAGTCCAGAAAAGCCTGCCGGATTTCGGCGCTGGTCATAGTCATCTCAATAAACCTCTGTGCGTGATGAGATAGACCATTCTAATCTAAATGGAGGGGGATGTCAAAGACGGGGCCGGTTAGAATTCCGGTTTGACAATAATCAGCAGGTAGAGCAGGTAGAGATAAACCGGTACCCCCAGGCGGGCGGCATTTCGGCGGGATTTGCCGGTAAGGGACACGATAGTGAGGCCAGCGGTGGCAAGGGTGAGCAGTATCCACCACTGCCAGGCCAGACTTACCAGGGGATAGAGCCAGGTGGGGGGGACAAAAATGTAGACTGCCGGCTTGTCGAAAAAGTTCATCAAGATTTGGTGGATGACGCCAACGGCAATTGGCCCCCAGATAATAAGCTGTTTTGCCAGGGAGCCGGAAAGTGAGGAGAGGGTCAACCGGTCAGGATTCGCTCGATTCTTCATGGCCTGCCTTGATTCTCTGCCCTAATGCGCCGGCCAGGGAGCCGATACCCCCGCCCAGGTTGCGGGCCGCGTCGACCTGCCCGCTGGTTTCCTGGAAGATTTTGTACAGTTCGCGGCATTCGGGGGTATTGGGGTCCAGTCCGGCGGCGGCGGCGTAAGCCAGGTAGGCTGTGCCGCCGGCGGCGGCTTCGGCGCGGCGGTTGAGGGCGTCCATTGTTTCCTGGGGGTAGTTAATCTCCACGTTGAAGCGAAGCACATCCAGACCGAAGTCGTGCTCCAGCTCGGCGATGAGAGGCAAATCCAGGAACTTTTCGGTAATATTTTTGAGGTTGCGTTCCAGTTCTTCCAGGGTGCGGTAGTTGATGGCTTCGTGAATGAGTTCCTGTTCGGTGGCCTTTTCCACCACCTCCCGGACGCGGTCCCAGGTCATCCGCAGGGAGGCCAGGGTCAGGGTGCGGCGGGCGGTCATAGAGAGGGTGGCCTCAACGAACAGTCCATCCTGGGCTTTGATACGGACGGTGCTCAGGTTGAAGCTCTTGGGCTGGACGTAGCGGATGATGAGCAGTTGCAGAATTATCCACGGGACGCCAATAATCAGGACCGGCAGGATAAAGCCGTAAAGCAATCCCTCAAACGGTGGTTTTTCCGGGTAGCCGGCCAGGAGGGGCTGGGGAGTAGGCGCAGGCGCGGCGGCAGTAGGTGCCTGCCCGTCGGTGATTTCTGTGGGCAGGGGCACCGGCCTGACCAGCAGATAGGCCAGCAGCAGGACAACTAATGCCACCAT
>RFJV01000519.1 GCA_003694775.1 Chloroflexota bacterium
GGAGGGATGAGGGATGAGGGATGAGGGATGAAGGATGAGGGTTGAAGGTTGAAGGTTGAAGGAGGAAGGAAAGAAGTACAGGTGCAAGGAGTAGGAAGAGTAAGAAAGGGACACGTCCTCTCTCCTTACTCCACTCCTACTCCTGACTGCTGACTCCTTACTCCAGTTCGGCTATTGTTCCTGCAAAGCCGTCCAGACCCGCTCCGGGGTAAAGGGGATGCGGCGGATGCGCACTCCGGTGGCGTTGAAGATGGCGCTGGCCAGGGCCGGGGCGACTCCGTCTTTGGGAATTTCGGCTACGGCTTTGGCCCCAAACGGGCCGGTCGGCTCAACGGTTTGCACCAGGATGACCTCCATGTCCGGCATTTCGTCGGCCCGGTAAATCTTGTACGGGCCAAAGGCCGGGTTGACCATCCGCCCGTTTTTGTCGTACACCATTTCTTCGCAGTGCCCGTAGCCCAGGGCCTGCGTCATTCCGCCCTCAACCTGCCCGCTGGCAGTGATGGGGTTGATGGCGACCCCGCAGTCTACGGCCATCACCAGCTTCTTTACCGTGACCTGCCCGGTTTCGATGTCCACCTCCACCTCGGCGAACTGGGCGGCAAACGGCGGCGGCGAGTCGGGTGACACATAGGAGGCGGTCGCCATAATCTGCCGCTGGTCGGCCTGGTGGAGAGAGTGCAGGGCAACTTCGGCCAGGCTTACAGAGCGGCCATCGGGAGCGTAAGCGCGGCGGTCGCGGAGCGTCACCCCGCTCCAGTCCGGCAGGCCCAGCATCAGCCCGGCCCGTTCTTTGATTTGCTCCCGCACCTGTTCCGCGGCCTTTTTTACGGCCATCCCGGAAATATAGGTAGTGCTGGAGGCGTACGCCCCCGTGTCGAAGGGAGTCATATCGGTGTCGCTGGAATAGACGATGATGTCTTCCAGGGGGACACCCAGCACCTCGGCGGCAATCTGGGCCAGAACGGTGTCGGAGCCGGTCCCCAGGTCGGTGGCGCCGACCAGCAGGTTGAAGGAGCCGTCATCATTGATTTTGATGCTGGCACTGCCCATGTCCAGGCCGGGAATGGCCGTGCCGTGCATACAAATGGCGACCCCCAACCCGCGGCGCAGGTGCGGCTTGCCGGGGACCAGGTTCCAGCCCGGCTGGTAGCGTCTGGCCCAATTGATGGCCTGCATCCCCTGAGCCACGCATTCATTCAGCCCGCACGAGCCAATGACCGGAATCTGAGTGACATTATCTGCCTCGCCCTCGCCCAGATGAACGGCGATTTCCATCGGGTCGCCGGTCTGCACCCAGTTTTTGCGCTTGAATTCAATCACATCCATTCCCAGCGCCACGGCAATTTCTTCCATATGGCTTTCCAGGGCAAAGTGAGCCTGCGGCGCGCCGTACCCGCGGTAAGCGCCCGGCACGGGAATATTGGTATACGCCACCTTGCACTCGAACCGCTTGTGCGGACAGCGGTAGGTGCTCAGTCCGCGCAGGCCGGTGACGGTCTGGACGGTCAGCCCGTGGGTGGCATACGGCCCGGTATTGGCCACAACGGTCATCTTCTGGGCCACCAGCGTGCCGTCCTTTTTGACGCCGGATTTGAAGATGATGGTCTGCGGGTGGCGGGTCCGGCTGGACATAAACTCCTCCTGCCGGTTCAGCTCCAGCCGGACGGGCCGGCCCGTGGCAATGGTCAGGTGGCCCACGATGTCTTCAATCAGCATTTCCTGCTTGGCCCCAAAACCACCCCCGATGCGGGGCTTGATGACCCGGATGCGCTTGACCGGCAGGCCCAGCAGGGGAGCCACCATCCGGCGCACGTGGAACGGAACCTGGGTAGAGGTGCGGATGACCAGCCGCTCGTCGGCGTCCCAGTAGCTGATAGCGATATGCGGCTCGATGGGGGCCTGCTGAACCTGGTGGACGTAGTAGCGGTGCTCAAAAACGTAGTCCGATTCCTCAAAACCCTGCTCCACACTGCCTACTTCGGCCTCGATGTAGTGGCTGATGTTGTGCTGGGGGTCGTAAGCCCCGGTCAGGTCCGGCTCATCGTGGATGATGGGCGCGCCGTCTTTGATAGCCTCGTTTTCGTCAAAGACCGCGGGCAGAACTTCGTACGTCACCTTGATGCGCTTGATGGCCTCTTCGGCAATTTCCGGCGTATCCGCGGCCACCGCGGCCACGCGGTCGCCCACGTAGCGCACTTTATTGTCAAAGCTCACCTGGTCGTGCGGCTTGGGGTTAGGGTAGGTTTGACCCCCGGAGGCGTAGCGCACGCGAGGAATATTTTTGTAATGAATCACCGCGTGCACCCCCGGCAGGGCGCGGGCCTCGCTGTCGTCAATATCCAGGATGCGGGCGTGCGCGTGCGGGCTGGTGAGCAGTTTGGCATACAGCATCCCCCGTATCTCGAAGTCATCCGTAAAGGCGGGGTTGCCCTTGGCCAGCTTGATGGCATCCACCTTTGGTTCCGGCTTGCCGACCACCCGCAGGTCGGGGGCTTCCGGGGCCACTACGAACTTGGGCGGGGCAATCCGCCGGGTCTGGACGGCACCCGGTTCCGGCGGAAGGGCATCGGGGCCGGGTTCCTCCTCCGACGGGGGACGGAACAGGTCGCCGAAGTCGTGTCCGGGCAGAATGATAGGCGTCACCACGTTCGGTTCCACCGGCGATGGTTCTTCCCCGCGCATAATGGCCGCGGCTTCCAGGACGGCCTGCACCGGCTTCACATACCCGGTTTCCCGGTCCAGAATACCGGACAGCGCGTCCCGCACCTCTTCCTCGGTGGGGTTGGGATTTTTGTCCAGCAGGGCCTTGGCCGCCAGAATCATCGCCGGGGTGGCGTAGCCGGACTGGATGGCCCCGGTGCGGATAAACGCCTCCTGAATGGGATGAAGCTGGAGACCGCGCGCCAGCCCTTCGACGGTTTCGATGGTGTGCCCGTCGGCCTGGGCGGCCAGCATAATATCACTGCTGACCAGTTCGCCATCGAGCAGAACAGCCGCCGCGCCAGTTTCACCGGTGTCACTGCCGTAGCGGACGCTGTAGTAACCTTCCCGCCGCAGAACCCGGAACAGTGTTTCGCCGGGTTGGCAGGTAAAGGTTTTCTTTTCGCCGTTGATGGTCACATTTATTTCCACGGTTGTTCCTCCGTTAATGACGAATGGGGAAGACAAAGGACAAAGGACGAAGGACGAACGACGAACGTAAGTCACCCCGTCTGTCCGTCACCCTATCCCTATATCGTCCGATGGTTCTACTTCTGCTCCAGGGCCTGCAGAACCCGCCGAGACAGCACCGCGGCCATTTGCCGGCGGTATTCCCGCGAGCCGCGAAAATCGTCCGGCGGGGTGATGCCGGCCTTGACGTTGTCCGGGTCGACCAGCACGGGTGCGGCATCGACGCCGCACAGGGCCAGGCGAATTTCGCCGTTTTCATCTTTCCGGGCCACCGCGGCCACGATGGGGGTATCTGCCGGAGTGCGGGCCACCCGCTCGGCGGCGGCAATGCCGGTCGTCGCCACGGTGACCGCGGTAATCACGCCCCCGGCCAGGGCCGCGGGAATGTCGCGCAGAAAGGTCTGCAGGGGTATCTTTTTTGACCCGCCGATGGTCTGCACCTCTACCTGCGCGTCGAACACCAGCAGAGCGGCCAGCAGTTCGCTGTCCCGGTCGCCGGTGGCAATGACCCCGCCGATGGTGCCCACGTTGCGGAAGGTATTGGGGCCTTCCCGGCGGGCCGCCTGCCGGAGCACCGTGGGGGCCTGTTCATCGTCGACCAGCCTCTGCAGGCGCACCATTGCCCCGATGGTCATCTGCCGGGCGTAGTGCTCAATGCGGGTCA
>RFJV01000520.1 GCA_003694775.1 Chloroflexota bacterium
CGCTTCCGGGGCAAAGCCATCTCCCTGCAGGCCGATGGCCGCTGGACCCAGGCCGACTACATTGTGCTGTACATTCACCAGGTTCAGCGCCGCATCGACCCGGACCCGCAGTTCATTGACTATTTTCTGACCCGCCGCACTCCGGAAAAAGTCATCCGGCTGGGCGGCATCGACTACGCCTGGATTTATCCCATCCCCTTCACCACGCCCGCGGACCCGCAGGTCAGCCGGATTGAGGGGCAGGCCAGCCTGCTGGGCTACCGCTGGCAAACCGACCCGCCCGGTCTGCGCCTCTTCTGGCGCAGTCTGGACCGGCCCGGCGACCGGCAGATGGCCGTCCGGCTGGCCGGCGATGAAGCCGCCACCGGCTGGACAACCTGCTCGCTGGACCCGGCCTTTGCCCCCGACACGGCCACAGCCGGGGCATACCTGGAAAGCATCTGCACCCCCCGCCTGGACGACCTGCCGCCCGGCCTGTACAGCGTGGAAGTAGGGCTGACAAACGGCAGTGGAGAGGTGGCGGCGTTCACCTTTCCGCAAGGACTGTACGCGGCCCGGCGCACGCCGTCCGGCCAGATGGAAGACACCCCGGAGCCTGAGCGGCTCGACGCGCTGGTCGACCGGGCCGCGGATGGGCCGGCCCACCGGCTGGACCGGGTGTACGGCGGGCGTGTCCGGCTGGCCGCATACCGGCTTGACCCGCCGGAACCCCGGCCCGGCGACCGGCTGGCCGTGACCCTCTACTGGCAGAGGGTGGATGAAGTGCTGGCCCCCCTGCGGCTGACCGTGCAGATGGCAGACAGCCGTCTTCTGCCGCTGGGGCGAGAGGACCGGTCGCTGAACGCGGACCGCTGGCTGGCGGGGCTGGTCGCCACCACCACCCACCATTTCGACCTGCCGCAGACGCTGGATGCGCCGCTGGCCGCGCAGGTAGAAGTCGAGCTGGCAGACCCGGCAGAGGTGGCCCTGCCGCCAACCACCGCCGGCGGCCAGCCGCTGGACAAGGTGGCCCTGCGGCTGACCGTGGCCCCGCCGGTCTGGCCCGACCCGCCGGAAAGCCGTCCGGTCGCTGTGTGGCAGGGGGAAGACGGACAGCCGGTCATCGGCCTGTACGGTGTGCGGCTGGCTCCGGAAGCGGAGACCGGGGCCGGGACGCTGACCGTCCGCCTGTACTGGGCCGCGCTGGCGCAGGTCAACCAGAACTACCAGGTGTTTGTGCATTTGCTGGATGAAGCGGGGCAAATTGTTTCCCAGCACGATGGCCTGCCCCGCGGCGGAGGCTATCCTACCCCGTGGTGGCAGGAGGGGCAGGTGGTGGAGGATGCGCACCCCCTCCCCCTGCCGCCCGACCTGCCTCCGGGGACGTATCGCCTGGCGGTTGGCCTGTACCGCCCGGACAGCGGCCAGCGGCTGAGGCTGGTGGGGGGTAAAGATTATTTCGTGGTGGAACTACCGCCGACGAGTTCCTCGCGAACTCCCTGACAGAGAGAGGTATACGAACAACTGCGCCGCCAGCCATTCGTGGGTGGGCCTCTTGTTCCGACGACGATTGGAATCAGTCAACCAGGGGGTCATCCGGGGCTTCTTCACCGATATCGCCCATCTCAACCTTGCCCAGGTAAATGAGTGATTCCAGGTCGTCCAGATTTTCGGGAGCGTAGCGAGCCACGGCTTGCCGCACTCGCTCCAGTTCGGCTTTTGGGGCCAGACCAAGCATTGTGCTTAAATCGCCAATGTCCCGCCCCCGCGAAGATTCCATTTTCATTAAGACCAAATAGGGCAAGTCCAGCACCGGAAAGCCAGCCGGGTCCTGACGGGGATGGGCCAACGCCTCTTTGAGCCAGGGATAACTGCCAAAGATAACATCTAAATCTACCCCTTCGGGGGAACGGAAAAGATAGCCCGGCACGGCCAGGCTGGAAACCACCCGATAACCGGCCGTTTCCAACCTCTCTTTCACGGCTTCCCCATCATTCCGATGGACCAGGATGTCAATATCTTTGGTGGCCCGCTCCGGCATATAGGCTCGTGTAGCTACCGCGCCGACCACCACCCAGGGGATTTCTTTCAGAATCGGTCGCAAATCGGGCCAGGGGTTCATCGTTGTTCTCCGTCGCAGAAATTCAGGACTGCTTCCGGTGCCGGGACGGATACGCCGCAAAGAAATGTCAATCAAAATGCGCCGGCGTTGGGCCGGCGTCAAACGGCCATCGGGAGCAACGGCGGCAATGGCCGGCGGAATATGTTTGGGCGTCATCTCTATCAACTCCGTTCATTGGCTGGCGTAAGGTCATTGTAACGAAAGGAACAGGGGATGTCAAGCCAAAATTGCCATTCCCGGACTGCCGGCTATAATCGGTCAGCAGTATCTGCCCAGGTTAGCCGATAAGATTCGGGATGGGGGATACGAGATAAGGATGC
>RFJV01000078.1 GCA_003694775.1 Chloroflexota bacterium
CCCCAACGCCGACCTTCACCCCCACCTTTACGCCAACCCCCTTGCCGACCCCCATCGGAGACGGCGCGGCCCTGCATGTACCCATCCTCATGTACCACTACATTTCCGACCCGCCCCCCGGCGCCGATGCCATCCGCCGCGACCTGTCTGTGCCGCCGGCGCGCTTCGAAGAGCAGTTGGCCTGGCTCCGGCAAGCCGGCTACCAGACCGTCTCCATGAAAGACGTGGTGTATGCCCTCAGCGGACGGGGAAGCCTGCCGGAAAAGCCGGTCGTCCTCAGCTTTGACGATGGCTACCGCGACAACTACCAGAACGCCTTCCCCCTGCTGAAAAAATACGGCTTCACCGGCATCTTTTTTGTCTTTACCCAGGTGATTGATGAATACAACGAATCCTACCTGACCTGGGAAATGGTCAGGGAAATGCACCAGGCCGGAATGGAGTTCGGCTCCCACAGCTACCGCCATCTCGACCTGCGGGGGCGGGACGTTGACCTGCTGGTGTACGAAATCGTCGGCTCCAAAGAGGCCATAGAGGAACGCATCGGCGAGCCGGTTCGCTTCTTCTGCTACCCCTCCGGCCGGTACGACGAGATGACCGTCCGGGTGCTGGAATCCGCGGACTTCTGGGCCGCGGTCACCACCCAATGGGGCGCGGATTTTACCTTCGCCGACCGGTTCGAAATCCCCCGTATCCGCATCCACGGCGACACCACCCTGGAACAGTTCGCCGCGATAATGGAGTCTTTAGAGTAACTGCCTGGCTTATATGACCTTTGATTCTTTTGCCGTCGCGGCGATGGCCGCGGAACTGCGCCAGACCATTCTCAACGGACGGGTACAGCGGGTCGTGCAGGTCAACAGCCTGACCTACGGTCTGGAAATTTTTGTCCACCCGACCCGTCACTACCTGCTCATTTCGGTAGAGCCGCAGTCGCCCCGCCTGCACCTTTCGGCAGAAAAGACCCGCCGCGGGATGGGCAACGAAACCCCGCTGATGCTGGTTCTGCGCAAGTATCTGCGCGGGGCGCGGCTCAAGTCCATTGACCAGCCGGCCTACGAGCGCATCCTCTACTTCCATTTTCTCAGCCCGTTCGGCCCGGTGTCGCTGGCCGTGGAAATGCTGGGCACCCGGAGCAACCTGGTGCTGATGGAAGCCGACCGCTCTATCCTCGGCGCGGCCCGTCTGTCCAAACCGGAAGAGGGCCGGTCCGGGCGGGTCATCCTGCCGAACTTCCCCTATCTGCCCCCGCCGCCGCAGGACAAACTCACCCCGCCGGAGCTGACCGAAGCCGCCCTGCGGCAGGAGCTGGCCGAAGCATCGCCCGAACTGCCGCTGGCCCGGCTTCTGCCCGGCATTGTCCGGGGAGTCAGCCCGTTTCTGGCCCGCGAAATTGTGTACCGGGCCTGCGGACGCACCGATGTCCGGGCCGGAGAGCTGTCCGACGTGCCGGCCTTGCTGTCTGCCTTTGGCGACCTGCTGGCCTGTCTGCGCGATAACCGCTGGACCCCCACCCTGGCCCTGGACGAGTCGGGCCAGCCGGTGGCCTTTGCCCCTTACCCGCTCCACCATCTTGGGCCGACCCGCCATACCGGGAGCTTTTCCGAGGCGGTGGAAACCTATTTTGCCGGGGTTGCCACAGGCTATGCCGCGGCCAAGGCCCCGCTCCACGAGGCCATTCAGGCGGCCAGAGAGCGGCTGGCCCGCCGCCGGGAACGTTTACAGCAAGACGCCGCCGCCCACGCCGACCCGGACCTGCTCCGGCAGAAAGGGGAAGCGGTGCTGGCCTACGCCCACCAGATCCAACCGGGGCAAACCCGGCTGTCCGTTCCGTGGGGAATGGATGGCGAAATGCTGACCATCGAGCTGGAGCCAGACCTGTCGCCGGCAGAAAATGCCCGGCGGTACTTCCAGCAATACCGCAAGGCGGGGCGGGCCGGGGAGGAGATTCCGGCCCAACTGGCGCGGGTCGAAATGGAAGAGGCCTACCTGGAGCAGTTGGCCCAGGACCTGGACATGGCCGAAGACCGGCCCGAAATTGAGGCTGTAGCCGCGGCCCTGGCAGAAGCCGGATTTATCCGGCCCGGCGGCAGAAAACGGGCCTCACGGCTGGCCTCCCGCTTTCTGCGCCTGACCGCGCCAGACGGGGCCACGGTGTGGGTGGGCAAAAACGCCGCCCAGAACGCCCATCTGACCTTCAAACAGGCGTCGCCGGACGACCTGTGGCTTCACGCGCGAGGCATTCCCGGCGCGCACGTGGTCATTCCCACCGCGGAGGGATTGCCGTCGGAGGAGGATGTGCTGTGGGCCGCGGGAGTGGCGGCCTACTACTCACGCGGTCGCCACGATACGGCTGTGGAAGTGGATGTCACGCTGAAAAAATATGTCCGGGCCATCAAGGGCGCGCCGGCAGGGCTGGTCACCTACCGCAACGAAACCACCCTGCGCGTTGCCCCCCTGGCTCCAGACATTGAGTAGGGCAACGGCCAGCCGTTGCCCGGCAATACCGGCTATTCGGCTGTTTCCACGTACGGCACGCGGAGCTTGACCGGCTCGGCTTTGGCCCGCAGTCGCAGGTTGAGCGCCTCCACCAGCACCGAAAAGCCCATGGCAAAATAGATGTATCCCTTGGGGATGTGGAACTGCAAACCTTCCGCCACCAGGGAAAAGCCAATCAACAGCAGAAAGCTCAGGGCCAGCATTTTGACCGTAGGATGGCGGTTGACAAAACTGCTGACCGCTTCGGCGGCCCACAGCATTATCAGCACCGCAATCACCACTGCAATCACCATTATCGACAGGTGCTCTGCCATTCCCACCGCGGTAATCACCGAGTCCAGGGAAAAGACAACATCCAGCAGAAGAATCTGGAAAATGACCCCCCAGAAGGACACCCTGAGCCGCGCCTCGGCGTGTCCCTCCTCGCCCTCCAGCTTTTCGTGAATTTCATAGGTGCTCTTGCCCAGCAGGAACAGGCCGCCGGCCAGCAAAATCAGGTCCCGGCCTGATACCGGATGGTGGAACACAGTAAACAGCGGCTGGGTCAGGCCGATTATCCAGGCCAGAGAAAACAGCAGACCAATACGGACAAACATTGCCAGGGACAGGCCGGTTTGTCTGGCCTTTTTCTGCTGGTGCTGAGGCAGTTTCCCCGCCAGAATGGAGATGAAGATGATGTTGTCGATACCCAGAACGATTTCCAGTACAACCAGAGTAACCAGGGCTACCCAGCCCTGCGGGTCGGTTATCCACTCCATGTGCTAATCTCCAGTTTTTCACCGTCCGACCGGCCGGCTACCCGGCGATGCTCAGGTATTTTTCGCCGCCATCGGGGAAGATGGTCACAATCACGCTGTCTTTGTGCAGGGTTTTCGCCAGCTCAATCGCGGCCCAGGCCGCCGCGCCGGCAGAGTACCCCACAAACAGGCCCTCTTCCTGGGCCAGCCGGCGGGCCATCTCGTGGGCGTCGTCGGGGCGGACGGGAATTTTACGGTCCGGGAAATGCGGGTCGTAAATACCGGGCACAATGCTGGTTTCCATATGCTTCAACCCCTCGATGATAGCCAGCTCGTCTGCCGGCTCCACGGCTATCACTTCTACCGCCGGGTTGAGGTTCTTCAGCCGCCGGCCAGTGCCCATCAGCGTGCCGCTGGTACCGATACCGGCCACAAAATGGGTCACGGCCCCGCCGGTCTGCCGCCAGATTTCCAGGCCGGTGGTGTGGTAGTGGGACTGCCAGTTAGCCGGGTTGTTGTACTGGTCGGGGTAGAAGTACCGTTCCGGTTCCCGGTTGACCAGCTCGCGGGCGGCGCGGATGGCCCCATCGATGCCCTCCAGCGGGTCGGTCAGGAGCAGGTCTGCGCCGTAGGCCAGCAGAATCCCCTTCCGTTCCCGGCTGACGTTTTCCGGCATAACCAGCTTGACCCGGTAGCCTTTGGCCGCGCCAATCATTGCCAGGGCAATACCGGTATTGCCCGATGTGGCCTCGATGATGGTTTTATCCGGCGTCAGCAGGCCGCGGCGTTCGCCGTCTTCAATCATTGCCAGTGCGGGGCGGGCCTTGACCGACCCGCTGGCGTTGAACCATTCGGCTTTGGCAAATACCACCACGTTTGGCGACACGCCCTCGGCCGCGGCTATGCGGTGCAGAGGAAGCAGGGGCGTGTCGCCGATGCGCGACAGCAGGGTGTCGCCCATTGCCGGGGCGGGCCGGGTGGTGGGTTGGTGTGTCGTTTCGATGGCTGTTAGCATAAAGACCCCCTTATAAAAGGATGAAGGATGAAGGCGGAAGGATGAAGGTTGAAGGATGAAGGTTGAAGGTTGAAGATTGAAGATGAGGTAGCCTTCCAATATTCTAGCTAAAAGCGGGTTGGTGTGCTCCGTTACCGGACGCTTCCGGGTGCGGGATACCGCAGAACTGCTGGTAGTCAATCAGTTCTGTCACGGTGGGATGGTCGCCGCAAACGGGGCAGTTGTGATTTTTGGGTACTTTCAGGGTGCGGAACTCGGCATCCAGCGCGTCGTACAGCAGAAGACGACCGACCAGCGGGTCGCCCTTGCCCAGGATGAGCTTGATGGCTTCTGCGGCCTGCAAACTGCCGATGACTCCCGGCAGAACGCCCAGCACGCCCCCTTCGGCACAGCTTGGCACTTCACCGGGTGGCGGCGGGTCGGGATACAGACAGCGGTAGCACGGCCCGCCGCGGCTGGTATCGTACACCGTGACCTGTCCCTCAAAGCGGAAAATACTGCCGTCGACCAGCGGTTTGCCCAGCAGAACGCAGGCATCGTTCACCAGATAGCGGGTGGGGAAGTTGTCCGACCCGTTGATGACGATGTCGTACTGGCTGATGATGTCGAAGGCGTTCTGGCTGGTAATCTGGGTCTGGTGGCCTACTACTTTTACATCCGGGTTGAGCTGGGCGATGGCCCGGGCCGCGGACTCCACTTTGGGCGTGTCCACATCTTCCAGGCGGTGGATAATCTGCCGCTGGAGGTTGCTGGTATCCACCACATCGAAATCCACAATGCCGATAGTTCCCACACCGGCCGCGGCCAGGTAAATGGCGGCTGGACTGCCCAGGCCGCCCGCGCCGATGAGCAGAACTCTGGCATCGAGCAGTTTTAGCTGGCCCTCTTCGCCCACTTCCGGCATAATGGTGTGCCGGCTGTAGCGGTGACGCTGGTCTTCGCTGAGCATCCGGGGGGTAGAGAAGGGGTAGCCGGCATTTTTCCAGGCGGAAAAGCCGCCGGCCACAGACACCACCCGGCGGTAGCCCATCTGCTGTAAATCGCGCGCCGCCAGCAGACTGCGCACGCCGCCGGCGCACAGCAGAGCCACCGGACGGTCCCGGTCGGGGACGTAGGTTTCGATTTGCAGTTCCAGAAAACCGCGGGTGATGTGCAGGGAGCCTTCAATGCGTCCCTGTGCCCATTCGTCCGTTTCGCGGACATCTACCAGCACCAGGTCGGGATTTTTCTGGAGCAGGTCATGCAGTTGGTGCACGTCGATTTCCGGGATTTCTCGCCTCAACCTGGCGATTAGCTGGTCGCTGGTGATGTAGCTCATTGTAGCCTCCTTTACCTGCCGCCGGCCATTGCCGGGATGATAGACACCTCGTCCCGGTCGGAAACCGGCGTGTCGCCGCCCTGCAGGGTGCGGATTTCTTCATCGTTCAGAAAAACGTTGACATATCGCTTGATATTGCCGTTTTCGTCCAGCAGTTTGGACTGGATACCCGGATACTGGGCCTCCAGGTTCTGAATCAGTTCGTTGATGGTGCCCCCCTGGGCCTGGACCTTGCTTTGACCGTTGGTGTATCGCCGCAAGGGGCTGGGAATTCGGACTGTAGCCATGGTCGGATACTCCTCGTTAATTGTAAATTTTGAATGGTTAATGGTTAATTTTGAATGAGCAGTGGGCCGAACTACCTTGCTCCCCTGAACAAAAAAGCTCATCGCCTTGACGGACGATGAGCTTCAATAACCGGGTACATGTATATGGATGATGGAATTACGAACAGCGAAACTTTATGGCGTTCTGGCTGAGAGTCTCATCGTCGGCAAGGCACGGCGATGCGGGCAACCGTAGCCGCCGCTCTCAGCCGGGAGAACGGCGCTACCGCGCCCGCATACTACATGTACAGCAACAAACTCTCTGCAGTGCCATAAGGTTCATCTTTCTCCGTATTAATCAGACGTTGTGTTTGCCGGTAATCTTACCCAAACTGTCACGTTTGGTCAAGTCAACACGGCAGGTGGCCCGGTGTTTAGAAAAATCCCAGCAGGGACGGGTCTTCCATCATTTCCGGACTCCACTGCTTGGGCAGTACCTCCACCTTGACCGCTCGCCCGCAGGCATGTTCGGCCACATCTTTCACCTGCTGGACCAGCCACGGCCCATAGGGGCAGAAGGGCGTGGTCAACAGCATTTTGACATCCACCGGTTCTGCCTCCAGGTCAATCGATTCGATGAGGCCCAGGGTGATGACATCCAGGTGCAGTTCCGGGTCCATCACTGCTCGCAAGGCTTCGCGTACCGTCTCTACCGTTATTTCCTGTGCGTCAGATTTCTTTTCTTCAGACATCGGTTTCTCCTTTTCCTCTATTCAGCCGGGGCGATGTAAATATCATCCCCTTCAATCTTGACCCGATACAGCGGCACCGGGGCGAACGCCGGCATGGTCTGGGCGCCGGTTTTTACATTGAACCTGGCCCCATGCCGGGGGCAAACGATGCATTCGCCGTCCAGCTCCCCCTCCACAAGCGGGCCGCCGTCGTGGGTGCAGACATCGGAAACGGCGTAAAATTCTCCGTTGATGTTGAACAGTCCCACGTCCTCATCGTCGTATTCCACCAGCATTTTTTCACCGGGGGCCAGGTCGGATACTTTGGCTACTTTTACAAATTCGGCCATCGGGATGGCTGTCCTCCTGTTTTACCAATCTTCGTCGTCCTCATCCGGCTCTTCAAGCCCGTAAATGCCGGCCTTGAGGGTTTTCAGCGACAGCAGGGCGCATTTGAGCCGCACCGGCCCAATTTCGATACCCAGCATATCCAGAATATCGTCCTTGCTGATTTTCTTGACCTCCTCCAGCGGCTGGCCTTTAATCAGTTCGGTCAGCATGCTGGCGCTGGCCTGGCTGATGGCACAGCCTCTGCCGGAAAAGGCCACATCGTCTACAATGTTATCCTCGTTGACATGCAGGTCGATGCGAATCACGTCGCCGCACAGAGGGTTGTGCGATTCGTGGGTATGGGTTGGGTTTTCCAACGTACCGGCGTTGCGCGGATGGCGATAGTGGTCGAGAATGTTCTCTTTGTAGAAGTCGTCCATAATACGTTTATCCTAATAACTCCCTGGCCTTGTCCAGCCCTTCGGCCAGGCGGTCTATTTCCTCCGGCAGGTTGTAGATGTAGAAGCTGGCCCGTGTTGTAGCGACCAGCCCCAGCTTGTCGTGCAGGGGCATGGCGCAGTGATGCCCGGCCCGGACGGCAATCCCTTCCCCGTCGAGCACGGCGGCCACGTCGTGGGGGTGGATACTGCCCAGCGTAAAGGCTACCGCGCCCCCCCGATGCTGGGGATTCTGCGGGCCGTAAATGCGGAGGCCCTCCACCTGATTCAACCGGTCCAGAGCGTAGGCGGTCAGCTCAATTTCATGCTGGCGGACGTTGTCCATCCCCAGCCTGACCAGGTAATCTACCGCCGCGCCCAGTCCGATGGCCTGGGCAATGGCCGGTGTACCGGCTTCAAACTTCCAGGGCAGTTCGTTCCAGGTTGAACCGGAAAAGGTCACCTGACTAATCATGTCGCCGCCGGTCATAAAGGGCGGCATGGCCTCCAGAATTTCCCGCCGGGCCCACAGTATCCCGATACCGGTTGGACCGAGCATTTTATGGCCGGAAAAGGCCAAAAAGTCGCAATCCAGGGCCTGCACGTCGATGGGCATATGGGGCGCGGACTGGGCCGCGTCGAGCAGAACTTTGGCCCCGGCCTGGTGTGCCTTAGAGATTATCTCCTCCACCGGGTTGATGGTCCCCAGCACGTTGCTCATATGGGTCACGGCGACCAGCCGGACCTGGGGGGTCAGCATGGCCTCGAAGGCGGCCATATCCAGGTAGCCCTGCTCGTCTACGGGAATGTAGCGCACCTGAGCACCGGTGCGGGCCGCTACCTGCTGCCAGGGCACGATGTTGGCATGGTGCTCCATCTCGGTGGAGAGGATGACATCCCCCGGCTTCAGCCTGCTCAGGCCCCAACTGTAAGCCACCAGGTTGATGCTTTCCGTGGCATTGCGGGTGTAGATGACCTCGCGCCAGGAACGGGCATTGATGAACCGGCCAATCTTTTTGCGGGCCTGCTCGTAGGCCGCGGACGCCTTTTCGCTAATCTGGTAGATGCCGCGGTGCACATTGGCATTGTACTGGCGGTAGTAGGTGTCTATTGTCTCAATCACGGCCAGAGGCTTCTGCGAGCTGGCCGCGCTGTCCAGAAAGACCAGCGGCTTGCCGTTGACCGTCTGGTGGAGAATGGGGAAATCCTGTCGAATCTGGTGGACATCAAACATTGGGTTTATGCTCCTGAACGGGCGGCGGGTGTTTCTGCATCAAGCCCGTTGCGCCCGTGGTATTTCCGGATGGCCTCTTTGAGTACATCGAGGGCCAGGGTGGCGCACCGCACGCGGGTCAGGACTACATCCCGGCCCAGGCGGTCAACCAGGTCATTATAGTTCATCGCCTCGATTTCAGCAAAGGGTTTTCCCTGCACCATCGCCATTAAAATAGAAGCCGCGCCCCGGCTGATGGAACAGCCTTCGCCTTCAAACTGCACGGCCTGAGCGGTGCTGTCCGGCCCGGCTTTCAGGTAGACGGTGATGGTATCGCCACAGCCGGGATTGGCGCCTGTGGCGGTCACGTCGGCGCCGGGTAGAGAGCCGTAGTGCCGGGGACGTTCAATATGGTCCAGCAGGGTTTCGGTGTAATCTTGTCGGTTCATGATTCCTGTTTGCGTACGCCCTGGCCGGATGCAAAACGGGGCAACAAGAACCTGTCTGTTCCTGGTTGCCCCGCCTGCTGACCACTCGATGGGGTTTGGCCGGTCTGTTCAGCGCTCAATCGGCGCGCCGACCAGGTTGCCCCATTCTGTCCAGCTCCCGTCGTAGTTGCGCACGTTGGGGTAGCCAAGCAGGTAAGTGAGTACAAACCAGGTATGACTGCTCCGTTCACCAATCCGGCAGTAGGCAATGATTTCCTTGTCCGGGGTGACTCCCTCGGTCTGGTAAATCTGGCGCAGTTCCTCAGCGGATTTAAAGGTGCCGTCTTCGTTGGCCGCTTTGGCCCACGGAATGTTGCGAGCGCCGGGAATGTGTCCCCCGCGCAGCGCGCCTTCCTGGGGGTAGTCGGGCATGTGCAGAAGTTCGCCGGAATACTCGCCCGGCGACCGCACGTCGACCAGCACGCCCCTTTTTTCAAGATGCTTCAGCACGTCATCCCGGAAGGCCCGGATTTTGCTGTCGTCCCGCCGGGGTGTCGGGTAGGTGGCCGGCGGGTAGTTGGGAATTTCCTTGACCATTGGCCGGCCTTCGGCCAGCCATTTCTGCCGTCCGCCGTCCATCAGTTTGGCGTTGGTGTGTCCAAACAGCTGAAACACCCAAAAGGCGTAGGCGGCCCACCAGTTGTTTTTATCTCCGTAGAACACAACGGTGGTATCCGGGCCAATTCCTTTGGCCGAGACCAGTTGGGCGAACCGCTCCGTATCCAGATAGTCGCGGACGATGGGGTCGTTCAGTTCGTTAAACCAGTCAATCTTGACCGCGCCGGGAATGTGCCCGGTATTGTACAGCAAAACATCTTCATCGGATTCGACAATCCGCACCTGCGGGTCGTCCAGATGGTCGGCAACCCACTGGGTGCTGACCAGCACCTCCGGATGGGCATAGCCCTTATCTGCATCGCTCATTTTGACCCTCCTCGTATGAAAGGG
>RFJV01000079.1 GCA_003694775.1 Chloroflexota bacterium
CGTCATCTGGTGGTTGACCTGCCCCGGCCCGACGCGCTGTACCGGTACACTGCCGCGCCCTCTACCAAGATTTTCGACCGCCACGGAACCCTGCTCTATGAAATCACCGACCCCCACCAGGGCCTGCATACTCCCCTGACCCTGGACGAGATACCCCTGGCCTGCCGTCAGGCCACCATCGCCACCGAGGATGCCAGCTTTTATCAGAATCCCGGCGTGGACTTGTGGGCCATCCTGCGTGCCGTCTACCTGAACGTGCGCGGGGGACGGGTGGTCAGCGGGGGCAGTACCATCACCCAGCAGTTGGCCCGCAACCTCCTGCTGTCCCCGCAGGAGCGGGTCGAAATCAGCCTGACCCGCAAACTGCGGGAGGCTATCCTGGCCTGGCGGCTGGCCCGTACCTACTCCAAAGACGAAATTCTGACCCTATATCTCAACGAAACCTACTACGGCAACCTGGCCCACGGCCTGGAAGCGGCCAGCCGGATTTACTTTGGCAAGCGCGCCGCCGAACTGGACCTGGCCGAATGTGCCCTGCTGGCCGGCCTGCCGCAGAGTCCTTCGGCGTACAACCCGCTGGAAAATCCGGCCGCGGCCCGCGCCCGGCAGGGCGTTGTGCTGGACCTGATGGTCAGGCACGGCGCTATCTCGCCCGCCGAAGCCTCCGCCGCGCGGCGGGAAAAGCTCCGCTTTGCCGCCGCGCCCTTCCCCATCCAGGCCCCCCATTTTGTGATGTTCATCCGGGGCGAGCTGGAGCGCCGTTTTGGCCTGGAGGCCATCTACCGGCAGGGACTGCAGGTCTACACCACTCTGGACCTGAACATCCAGAATACCGCCCTGCGGCTGGCCCGCTACCACCTGGACCGGCTGGAAAACCGCCGGGACGGCCTGCCCTCGCCCAACGTGCGCAATGCGGCGGTGGTTGTTCTGGACCCGGCTTCCGGCCACCTGCTGGCGATGGTCGGTAGTCCCGATTATTTTGACCCCCGCATCGACGGCGCGGTCAACGCCGCGGTGATGGCTCGCCAGCCCGGTTCGTCTATCAAGCCTATCACCTATGCCGCCGCGTTCGACCCGCAGTTGGCCGGGACGTACGGCTACCCGCCGCTGACCCCGGCCTCGATGGTGCTGGATGTGCGCACGGCTTTTTTGACCCGCGAGGGCCAGCCGTACGTACCCCAGAATTACGACCGCGCCTGGCGCGGCCCGGTGCTCCTGCGGCAAAGCCTGGCCAGCAGTTACAACCTGGCCGCGGTCAAGGTGCTGAACCACATCGGCCTGGAGGCGATGACCGACCTGTCCCGCCGGCTGGGGATTACCACCTTCGACAACCGGAACTTTGGCCTGGCCCTCACCCTGGGCGGTGGCGAAGTCCGCTTGCTGGAGCTGACCGCGGCCTATGCCGCCTTTGCCGCCCGCGGTCGCCGGGTGGAGCCGGTCGCCATTACCCGCGTTACAGACCACCAGGGCCGGGTGCTGTACGAGTCGCCCAAAAATCTGAACCCCGGCCCGCAGGTGCTGGATGAACGGGTGGCCTACCTCATCACCGACATTCTGAGCGACAACTACGCCCGCCGCTCCACCTTTGGCGAAAACAGCCCCCTCCGCCTGAGCCGGCCCGCGGCGGCCAAAACCGGCACCACCCAGGACTGGCGGGACAACTGGACGGTCGGCTACACCCCCGATGTGGTGGTCGGTGTGTGGGTGGGCAATGCCGACAACGAGCCAATGCGCCACGTTACCGGCGTAACCGGCGCGGCCCCTATCTGGCACGATGTTATGGAAGAACTGCACAAGGGCCGCCCGGTTCGTACCTTCTCCCGCCCCGACGGCATTGTGGAGCAGACCGTCTGCGCCGATAACGGCCTCCTCCCCGCCAGCCCGGACGAATCCGAACCGGTCCGCAAAACTTTAGCCCCTGGGTCTATAGGGGAATTTTCGGTTAATCATTCATCATTCACCATTCACCATTCACAATTCGCCATCCCCTGCCCCTACACGGTGGTGGAAAAATTCATCGCCGGCACGGAACCGCGGCAGGTAGACGACTGGCACCAGGCAGTCGCCATCGACCGGCGAACCGGCTTGCGGGCCGGGCCGGGCTGTCCGGTGGATTTTGTGGACTTCCAGACCTTCACCCTCTACCCGCCCGAAGCACAGGAATGGGCCAGAAAGCAGGGTATCCCCCAGCCGCCGCAGGCCTACTCCCCCCTCTGCCCCCTCAACCCGGCAGATACCCCATCGGCCTCATCTTCTCCACCTTCATCCCTCATCCCTCATCCTTTACTCCTGACCAGCCCCGACCCCGGCGCAGTCTTCCGGCTGTCGCCGCAGATACCGGCCTCGGTGCAGAAAGTGCGTGTCCGCGCCCAGCCTGCCGACCCCGCGGCCGTCCGCCAGATTCGCCTGCTGGTCAACGGCCAGCCCTTTGCCGACGGGCCGGAAGCCCTGTGGCCTATGCAGGCCGGACGCTACACCTTCCAGGCTGTTGCCGTGGATACCGCCGGAAAAGAAATCCGCTCCAATGCCGTAACGGTGGAGGTGGTGGAGTGAACGACGAACGACCAATGATGCAGGACGAACGACGAATGACCAACGACCAACGACGAAGGACGATTGGGCCAATCTCCTAATCTCCAATCGCCAATCGTCAATCGCCAATCGTCAATCGCCAATCGTCAATCGTAAATCGTAAATCGTAAATCGTAAATCGTAAATCCAAAAGGGGTTGTGAGATGAGAACATTTGCTTCTGTCCTTGTTGTTGCCATCATCATCCTGCTGACCGCCTGTGCCCCGGCCACGCCGCCGCCTCCCGCGCCGGCCCAGCCGACGGTCCAGGCCCAGGCCGCGGAGGCGACCACTTCTCCCACCGTGGCCCCTGCCGAACCCTCGCCCACGTCCGAACCCCTGCCGCCGCTGGTCGTGCAGACTATCCCGGCGCCGGGCGAAGAACTGCCGGTCGATGGGGTGATTGAGCTGACTTTTGACCAGCCGATGGACCGGGACAGCGTGGAAAAAGCCTTTGCCATTGAACCCGGTGCCAGCGCCGACGGCGTTTTTGAATGGCCCGATGACCGCACCGTCCGTTTTGCCTTCAAAAATGGCTTCGAGCGGGGCCAGCGCTACCGGGTCCGGCTGGTCGAAACGGCTAAAAGCCAGGCCGGTCTGGCCCTGCCGCGGCCTTTTGAACTGCGCTTCAGTACCGCCGGCTTCCTGGAAGTGACCACCGTTCAGCCCGCGGACGGGGCCGTCGATGTCCTGCCCGATTCCTCCGTGACCGTGGTCTTCAACCGGCCGGTGGTCCCGCTGACTGCCATCGAAAATCAGGCCGGTCTGCCCGACCCGCTGACCTTCGTGCCGCCCGTTACCGGCAAGGGGGAGTGGCTGAACACCTCCATTTACCGCTTCACCCCCGCCGACGGTTTTGCCCCCGCTGTGCAGTACACCGCCCGCGTCTCCGCCGGTCTCACCGACGCGCTGGGGCAGGCCAGTCTGCCCGATGATTTCGAGTGGACCTTTACCACCGTCCAGCCGCGGGCCATCGCCAGCATCCCCGCCGACGGCGACTTTTACGTCAGCCCGACGCCGGTCATCAGTGTGACCTTCAACCAGCCGATGGACCGGGACAGCGTGGAAGAAAATTTTGAACTGCGCAGTATTGCCACCGGTGAACGGGTGCCGGGCCGCTTCGAGTGGGTGTCAGCCGGCCTCCGCCAGCCCGGCGGCGATACTTTTACCGGCTACTACGACTACAAGTATGCCGAGGGTGAAGGCCCGGAGCAGGTCGGCGTGGAAACGGTGATGTTCACCCCCGACGAGCCGCTGGATTTTGAAACCGGCTACATCATCAGCCTGCCCCGCGGCACCCGCGGTCAGGCCCCCGGCTCGGCCACCCCCGACGATTTCATCGCCAGCTTCACCGTCACCCCTTACCCCGCGGTCCTCAAAACATCCCCCGCCGACGGTGATGAGGCCATCGACCCGTGGCGAAGCCTGGAAATCACCTTCAGCGCGCCGATGAATCCCGAAAGCCTCAAGGTGGGGCAGAATCTCATCATCGAGCCGACCATCGCCGTGACCGAGGTGTACACCTACTGGTGGAGCAGTAACACCCGTCTGCAGGTCAACTTCCCCACCAAAGCCAGCACCCGCTACAAGGTCACGCTTGGCCCGGACATCGAAGGCCGCTACGGCCATCCCCTCGACCGGACGACGACCATCACCTGGCGTACCCGCGCCAGCGACCCAATGCTCTTTATGCACAGTCCGGGCCGTATTGCCGCTTACAACGCCTATACCGACACCCTGGCCTTTGTAACCGTGCGCAATCTGGGGCGGGTCAACTTTTCTCTCTACCGCCTGCCGGTGGATGACTTTTTGCGCCTCAACCGCAGTGACTGGTGGGACGCCTGGCGCGACTACCGCCCCTCCGAGGACCAGCTTCTGGCCGAATGGTCAAAAACGGTCAGTCCCAAACTGAACCAGAACGCCATCTACCGGATAGACCTGGGCCGCGATGCCGGTCTGGGCGACCGCCTGCCGCCCGGCCTCTACTACTTTGAAGCCGCGGTCTCCTCCGATGACGTGTATCCCGAAGCCCGGCTGGGGAACACGCCCTCCCCGGAGCGAAAACTGCTGGTGGTCAGCAAGTACAACCTGACCCTCAAAACTTCCACCGCCGAGGCCCTGGCCTGGCTTACCGACCTGCAAACCGGCCAGCCGGTATCCGGCGTGCCGCTGAGCTTTTTCGACCTGCCCGACCGGGCCGACTTTGTCCCCCTCGGTACGGCCCAAACCGATGCCGACGGCGCGGCCCGCCTGGAGTTTCCCAACCGGCTCGACTCTTACTTCAACCGGGTGGTTATCGCCGGCGACCTGAATAACCCCGGCGACGAACTGGCCGTGGCCCTGAGCAACTGGGCCGACGGCATCGAGCGGTACTGGTTCAACAATGTCTCCGTGGAAGACTACCAACAACCGTACACCGCCCATTTCTACACCGACCGCGGGGTTTACCGGCCCGGACAGACGGTCTACTTCAAGGGCATCATCCGGCAGGATGACGACGCCCGCTACAGCCTGCCGCCGAAACGCGCCGTCCAGGTGACGGTGTACGACAGCCAGGGTAAGGAAATCTTCCAGGACGACCTGCCGCTCAGCGGCTTCGGCACGGTGAACGGTTCCGTCGCTCTGGACGAAAACGCGGCCCTGGGAAGCTACTTCCTGGAGGCGGTCTACAAGATTGATGACGACCAGAGCGTCACCTTTTCGGACGACTTCCTGGTGGCGGCCTACCGCAAGCCGGAGTTCCTGGTCACGGTGACCACCGACAGGCCGGAATACGTGCAGGGCGATACGGTTAATGTAACCGTGGCCGCGGAGTTCTTCTCCGGCGGCCCGGTCTCCAACGCCGATGTGCGCTGGACGCTCCTTTCCGATGACTACGTCTTCCGCCATCCGGACAAGGATTTCTACGACTTCACCGATTACGACCTCAGCCGGCAGGCCGCGGGCGGATTTGTGCCCGGCTTTGGCGAGGCCATCGCCGAGGGCCAGGGCCAGACCGATTCCGACGGACTCTTTACCTTCAGCGTCCCTGCCGACATCGCCGACCGGATTGCCAGCCAGCGCTTCACCTTCGATGTGGTGGTCACCGACATCAACGACCAGGAGGTGGCCGCTCAGGCCGAAGCCATCGTCCATAAGGGGCTGGTCTATGTGGGCCTCCAGCCGGAGCGGTACGTGGGCCGGGTTGGGGAGGAAAACCGGGTCAATGTGCTGGCCGTGGACTGGGAAGCCCGGCCCGTGGCCCGGCAGGAGGTGCAGGTGGTCTTTGCCGAGCACAACTGGTACAGCGTCCAGCGCCAGTCCGAGGACGGTTCCTTCTACTGGGACAGCGTAGTGGAAACCGTACCGGTCTTTACCACCACCGTCACCACCAACAGCGACGGTGAGGCCGCGGCCGCGTTCACGCCCGAAAAGGGCGGTATCTACCGTGTGCTGGCCACCGCGGTGGACCGGGCCGGCAACGAGGTCAGAAGCTCCACCTTTATGTGGGTCAGCGGCAGGAAGTATGTCAACTGGCGGCAGGAAAACAACGACCGCCTGGAGCTGGTGGTCGACAAGCGGCAGTACCGTGTGGGCGAGACGGCCACGGTGCTGGTTCCGCACCCGTACAGCGGTACGGTGCAGGCTCTGGTCACGCTGGAGCGAGGCCACATCTACCGCCACTTTGTCACCGAGCTGAAAACCAACAGCGACCAGCTTGAAATTCCCATCGAGGAATGGATGATTCCCAATATGTACGTTTCGGTGGTGGTGGTCAAGGGGATGAGCGAGACCGACCC
>RFJV01000521.1 GCA_003694775.1 Chloroflexota bacterium
AGGAGCATACCGCGGGTATTGGCCGGGCGCAGGTGCGGGGTGTCTTTGGTCAGGGGGTGGGTACGCACATCGTCAATGACCAGCGGTTCCGGGTGCTGGATGATGTACCGGGCAATAGGGTCTTCGGCGACGGGGAAAACCTGCCCGGCCTCGGCCTGCTTGCCATTGACCACCAGGGCCCGCATTATCCCGTTTTCTCTGGCTTTGTCGAAGAGCAAGATGCCGCCTTGCTTTACTTTGAGCAGTTTCAGGAATTCGCCCAGCACTATCTGCAGAGTTTCGTTCAGTTTGCGGGCGGTTGCCAGGGTGTCGCTCAGGGTGTAGAGCAGGCGGGTGCGCTCCAGGTTGGCCTGGGTGCGCTCGTAGAGATTGGCGTTGTGGATAGTATTGGCCGCCAGCAGGGCAATGCCATCCAGCAGGGTCAGGTTGGCCGGCTGTATCCGCCGTTTGGGGGTGTCGTCGTAAATTTCCAGAAAGCCGATAACCTTTTTCCGCAGTAAAATCGGGACGATGACCAGCAGGGTGCCCTGGTTCTGGCGCAGGTAGTCGATTTCCGGACCGGTTTCGGTTTCCGGCAGGTCGGCCAGATGGACAACCACCTCCTCCTGGGTATCCAGCACCTGCCGGTACAGCGGTGCTGAAGCCAGGGGAATCCGTTCACCCTGAAAACTGCGGAGGGGGCGGTTTGTCTGCACATAATCACTGACCACCCGGACCTGCCCGTTTTCTTCCAGCAGGCTGAGGGTACACTGGGCCACCTTGAGGGCTTCGGCGGTTTCCTGGGTCAGTACGGTGGCCGCGGTGCGCAGGTCGAGCGTGGCGCTGACCCTGGTGCCGATGTTGTAGAGGATGCCCTGCTCCATCAGACCGGTCTGGAGCTGTTCAAACAGGCGGGCGTTGCTGATGGCCGAGGCCAGCTGGTCGGCCATAATCTGGAGGGTTTCCACGTCTTCATCGGTAAAGGCGTTGGCTTCGGTGCTCTGCACGTCGAGCGCGCCGATGACGGTGCCGCGGTAGATGAGGGGCAGGGCCATTTCCGACCGGGTGTTCGGCAGGAGGGGGTTGTCGAAGTGAACGGCGTCCTGGCCCACGTCCAGGGCAATGCGGGGTTGGGCGTTGCCGGTCACAAAACCGACGATAGACTGCCCGCCCACCTTGAGCCGGTGGGGCCGCTCCACCATAATTTTGCCGACCTCTCCGGTTGAGGCCCGCACCACGGCCCATTCCTGCTTGTCATCCAGCAGGAAGATGGAGACGTGATAAAAGCCAAACCGGTCCCGAATCAGGTTGACCGTTTTGGTCAGCACCTCGTTCAAGTCTATCAGGCCGGCCACGGCCTCGCCCACTTCGGCCACGGCCCGGAACTGCTCGGCCCGGCGGCGGGTCTCTTCAATCAGGCGGTGGTTCTGGATGGCGATGGCAATCTGGTCGGCCATAGCCCGGGCCAGGTCTACTTCCTGCTGGGTAAAGTACCGCTTTTCGTGGACGGCATCGGCCCCAATCCAGCCGATGATTTCCCCTTTCAGCAGAATCGGCGCCGACAGCAAGGATTGGGGCGGGCGGTCCGGGTTGAAGGGGACAAAATCGGCAAAGTCGGGGTCGTTCTGCAGGTCGGCGCAGGTAACGGGCTGGCCGGAGAGCAGGGTTTGCAGGTACTTGCTGTTCCGGTTGATGGGGAATTTCAGCCCTTTCACCGGCTGGAATTCGTAGTTTTCTATGTAGGCAATGGGGTAGCCGTAGTCGCCTTCCGGCGAGAGGTTGATAATGGCCCCCTGGTCGACCCCCAGGCTGTAGATGAACTCCATCAGAGCATCTTCCAGGGCTTTTTGGGGATTGACCGTGTTTGCCAGAATCCGTCCGGCCCGGTAGAGGGCCTGGGAGCTGGTCAGGGCTTCGGTGGTGAATTCAATCTGCCGGGCATTCTGAATGGCGGAGACAGCCTGGTGGCAGATGGTCTGGTACAGGTTCAGGTCGTGCTCCGTAAAGGTGCGGGCCGTCCGGCTTTCCAGGGTGACAAAGCCAAAGGTATGCGTGCGGATAACCAGCGGCAGAACGGTGACGCTGTGGATGCCGGCTTCGCGCCAGAACCTTGTTTCCAGTTCCGACAGCCGTTCGTCGGTGTGAATGTTGGTCACCACCAGCGGTTCCTGGTCGGCAGCCATCTGATACACGGCGGGCATATCCCGCAGGGGGTAGCGCTCCGGGTTCTCGGCCCAGACCGTGCCGTTTTCTTTGGAGGAAACCACGACCAGTTCGGCGGTCTGGGGGACATCTGCGGGGTCCAGGTCGTGGCAGAGATGGAAGGTGGTCCGGTCGAGGCCGGTTTTGAGCAGGCCGTTCAGGAGGGCGGTATAAACTTCGTTCAGAGTGTGGGTTTTGGCAAGCTGTTGGCTGGTTTCCAGAAGCAGGCGGGCATCGTCCAGGTTTTTGCTGTATTCGGTCAGCAGGGATGAATTTTCCAGGGCTATACCAATTTGGGAGGCCAGTGCCTGGAGCATCGAGATATCTTGCTCGTTAAAGCGGTTGGGTTCGGGGTGGACAAAGGAGATGGCCCCCCGAATGCCGCGGCGTTCCACAATGATGGGGGCGCAGATGGCCGAACGGGCGCCGGGCATATCGTCCTGGTGGCCGACTTTCAGCCAGCGTTTGTCGGTCAGGGTGTCGTGCACCAGGGCCGGTTTGCGGTTGCGGATAACCCAGGCATCCAGTCCCTCGGTCAGGGTGCGGCGGACCAGCCTGGTCCAGACTTCCGGGGAAATTTTGTTCCGTTCGGCGTAGGAACTGCGGTAAAAGATGTTGCCCCTTTCGTCCAGGAGGTGAATTTCACCGGTGGTTGCGCCGAGCTTATCCGCCAGGCCCACGGCAGTATCGGCCACCGCCTCAAAGTCCAGGTCGGCCTTAAGCGCGGCGCTGACTTCATACAGCAGATTGGCCCGGTTGCGTTCGGTGGTAATCTGTTCGTACTGGCGGGCATGTTCAATCAGAGCGGTGATGTGGTCGGCCAGGGCTTCAAAATAGGGCAGGTCTTCCGCGGTCAGGTCGCTTGCTTCAGCGGCCTGCAAATCCAGGATACCCAGAATGTCGTTGGGGGTAGCCAGCGGCAGGGCCAGCCGCAGTCGGGCCGCCGGTTCCACCAAAAGGGAGGCCGGACTGTCAGTACCGGACAGACTGGCAAAAAACGAGGCCCGTTCCTTCAGCAGGTTGGTCAGGCCGGGGAAGCTGTCGGCAGACAGAACGGTGTCTTTGTCCAGACCGGGGGCCGGCGGGCTTACCGCTTGCAGGCTGAAGGCGGAAGATTTCCCTTGCCGGAGGTACAGGGCGACCCGGCAAAGGCGGTAGTTTTCCTGGATAATATCGGTTACTTGCCGGCACAGCGGCGACAGCTCCAGCGTGGTGGTCGAAGCCTGACTGCACCGGGTGACGGTGTCCCAATGGATAAAATGGCGGGAAACCGGTTCGACCGGTTGGCCGGACTGGGCCGTTGCCTTGCCACGTTTGGTCATTGTAATACAAACCCCCTTCTAATTAACAAAACACTGGTTGTTAAGGTGAGAAATCAGCCGAACATCCTCAGTATTTTTAGCCATTATGCCCCAGGTCCCACACGGGATTCCCCTGCAGGATGGCTTTGATTTGTTCCGGGAATCTGTCCGGGTCAATAGGTTTTCCAATGAAACCATCGAATTTTGCGGTTTTGGCCCGTTCCATTGTATCGCGGGTAGCGTCGGCGGTAATGGCTACCACTTTGGTATCGGCCAGGCGCGGATGGGCACGGATTTTCTTCAGCGCTTCAAAACCATCCTCGTACGGCAGGTGGATATCCATCAGGATAAGGTCCAGGCGAGGCATTGTGTCGGCAAATTCCAGCACCTGCCAGCCGGAGGCCTTCCATTCGTAGTGGCGTACCCCCACAAAGCCCAGGAGCCGGGCAATCAAAACCAGGTTCTGCAGGTTGTCTTCGACCACCAGCACGTAGGCATCTTTGGGGTCCACCACTTTACCAACCGTCGTTGCGGTACTATCGGACATTTTTGTTCCCTCTGATGAAATGCTCTACCTGGTCCGGCAAACTGTCTACATCAATTGGTTTGGCAATGTAGCCATCACAGCCGGCCTGGCTGACCTTCTCCCGGTCCTGCTGCATAACGTTGGCGGTCATTGCCACCACCGGGATGCTGGCCGTTTGGGATGACTTCTTTAACCGCTGGGTAACTTCGTACCCGTCAATATCCGGCAGGTTGATGTCGGTGATAACCAGGTCTGGTTTTAGCTGTTCGGCTTTAGAAACTCCTTCTGAACCGGTTTCGGCGTTGATAACCTCGTAGCCGCTTGCTTCCAGGATACGCTTGACCAGAATCATATTGTCCAGGTTGTCTTCGATATACAGAATTCTGGCTTTACTCATTCCAGGCAACCTCTGGGTAAATTGGATTTGCACTGGGGGCAGGCCGGAAACGGTGCCAACAGACGCGCCGCTGGCGGGGAGAATGCACCTTCCCCAGCATTACTTTACCACAGAAATAAAAAAATGGCGGTTACAGGATGGTTACAGTTTCAGGAGGAGCAGGGAGCAGGACGGACGTTCGTCGGTGGTCGTTCGCCGCTGGGCCGGGTCAGCTTTTGATTAAGTACCGCCCTCCGGCCACGGTGACCACATAGCGGGGATTGGCCGGGTCTGGCTCCAGCTTCTGGCGCAGGCGGTGCACGTGCACCCTGGCGATGGCGCGGGCATCGGCCTCGTCGGCCTCGTAGCCGCGCACCTGCTTGATGAGGGTGATGGAATCTATAGCCGTATCGGGCTGGGCCATCAGCACAGCCAGAATGTCGAATTCGGTGGGGGTCAGGTTGATGGGTTCGCCGTCGCGGGTTACTTCGCGGCTGGCTCGGTTCAGCACCAGGTCTTTGACCTGCAGAACCGGCCCGGCAGGCGATGGCCGGGGCGCGGCGGCGCGGCGGGCAATGCCATCGGCGACGCTGGCCAGCAGTTCCGCGGTGTCAAATGGCTTGGTCAGGTAGTCGTGCGCCCCTTGCCGCAGGGCCTCGATGGCCGAATCCAGCGAGGCGTAGGCGGTGACGATGATGATGCTGGTGGTCGGGGCGACCTGCCGCAGGCGGCGGACAATCTCCAGCCCGTCCGCGTCGGGCAGGCGCAGGTCGACCAGGGCGACATCGAATGTTTCCTGTTCTATCAGGACCATTGCCGACGCGCCGTCCGCGGCTTCCGATACCCGGTATCCCTGGTCCTGCAAATGAAGGCGCAGAAAATGGCGCAGGGTGTCTTCATCGTCAACAATCAGGACGTGCGGTGTGCTCATTCTGCTGGCTTCCTTTCTCCCGGCAGGTGGATGACAAACCGTGCCCCCTGGTTGGTCCCGCTTTCTACCCGGATGGTGCCGCCGTGCTCTTCCACAATGCGCCGGGCCACCGGCAGTCCCAGGCCGGTCCCCTTGGTGCGGGTGGTAAAGAACGGCTCAAAAATGCGCGGCCGGGCTTCCGGGGGAATACCCGGCCCGGTATCCAGAATGGTCACGGTGACTCCCTGGTCTGCCGGAACAGGCTCCGTTTGGATGGTCAGCCGTCCGCCATCGGGCATGGCCTGGATGGCGTTGGCCACCAGATTGCCGAACACCTGCTCCATCCGCTGGCGGTCCACTTTCAGCGGGGGCAGGCCCGGCGGCGGGTCGAACTGAACGGCAATCCCTTGCGAGTCCAGCACCGGCCGGAAACGCTGGAGCACCCCGGCAATGATAGCGGCCAGGTCTTCTCTGGACAGATTCAGCGACAGGGGACGGGCCATAAACAGAATATCTTCGATAATCCGGTTGACCCGCTTGATTTCGTTTTTGACCATCTGCACGCCCTCGTACTCCGGCGAGCCGGGGCCGACACTGCGGGTCAGGTACTCCACCCCCGCGCCGATGGCGGCGACGGGGTTGCGGATTTCGTGGGCCACCACCGCGGCCATCTCGCCCAGGGCCGCCAGCCGGTCCAGCCGCCGGCGTTCCGCCTCCAGCGCCTTGATGTCGCTCAGGTCTTCCAGCACGCCGACTACCCCGCCTGATGCTTTCTGCCCGTCCTGCCCGGCCTCCATTGGGGCCACACTGACCGATACCGGCAGTGACGTGCCGTCGCCGCGGTGCAGGGTCAGCTCGCGCACTACGGCAGGCCGGCCTTCGGCCAGGGTTTGCCGGAAAACCTGCTGGAGGGCCGGCGTACCGGCAAACACCTGCTCAATGGGCCGGTGCAGAATTTCGTCCTGCGGGCGGTTGAGCATCCGGCCGGCCGCCGGGTTGCAGGCGGTCACCATCCCGGCCCGGTTGACGGCAATCAGGCCGTTGGTCATATGGCGGATGATGTCCTCGTTGAACAGGCGCAGGTTTTCGGCCTGCCGGTAAAGCTGGGCATTTTCAATGGCTGTGGCCGCGGAAACGGCCAGGGCCTGGAGCAGGGCCTGGTCATCCGGGGTGAACATTCCGCGGCGCTTGTTCATCACCTCAATCGCGCCGATGGTGCGTCCTTTGCTCTGCAGGGGCACACACAGGATGGCACGGGTGGCAAAACCGCTTTGCCGGTCCACCTCGGCGTAAAAGCGAGGGTCGGCAGACACATCCGGGGCCAGGATGGGCTGTCCGTGCCGGGCCACCCAGCCGGCGATACCCTGCCCCAGGGGCAGGCGCAGACCGATGACCGCCTCGGACGCTTCGCCGTAGGCCGCGGCAAACACAATTTCGCCCCGTTCATCGTCGCGCAGAGCCAGCGAAGCCGCGGCCGCGTCCATCAGCCGGGTGGTGTGCCGGGTGACCAGGGTCAGCGTTTCCTGCAGGTCGAGTGTGGAGTTGATAGCCTGGCCAATTTCGTTGAGCGTTTTCAATTCGTCTGCCCGGCGGTTGATTTCCTCGTACAGGCGGGCATTTTCAATGGCGATGGCTAACTGGTCGGCCATCATCTCCAGCGCGGCCACGTGGTAAGGCTGAAATGCCTCCAGCCGGGCGCTCTGCAGTTTCAGCACCCCCACCAGCTTGACCCCCAGGGTAACGGGGACGCACAGCACCGACCGCACGTTCGGCGGGTTGTCCGGTTCCGGTGGCTGGGCCGCGGTATCGTTGACCAGCAGGGTGCGCCGCGAAACAGCCGTCCGGCCCACATCCCCCTCCCCCAGGCTGTAGCCGGAGGCAGGTCGGGGCACGTGCGGCAGGTTGCCCGGTGCGGCGGCCTCGGCTTTCAGCTCCAGCCGGCGGGCAGAAGGATTGTACAGGTAAATCGACACCCGGTAAAAGGCCAGGGTGCGCCGGATGGCCTGCACCACCGTGGTCAGCATCACGTCCAGGCTGAGGATAGACGTGGCCGCCTGGCTGACCTCGTTAATCAGGGCCAGCTGGACGGAGCGCTCGGTCTGGCTCTTGAACAGGAGGGCGTTGCTGACCGCCTGTTCGACCTGCCGGGCCGCGGCGGTCAGCAGGGGCAGGGTGTCTGCGGCAAAGTGATGGGTTTCTGTATGGCCCACCAGGTATACCCCGCGGGCGTTGACCCGGTCCAGGTTGAGGGGAACGGCGACCACACTGCCCCCGGCCTCCGGAATGTACGAGGCCCGGAACCAGCGGGAGTCGACCAGGGTATTGGGCAGGCTGACCACCTGCCGCTGGCGGATGACCCATCCTTCCAGCCCCTCTTCCAGCAGTCGGCGGGCAAACCGCCGCGCCGACGGTCCCTGCAGGTCGTCCCGGCCCGGCTGGGTAGAGCGATAGTAGATGGTTTCGTCCGCGTCGACCAGCAGGAGGGCGGCAAAGGTTCCGCCCAGCCGGGGGGCAATCGCCAGGGCCTGGTCAATCAGTGCCTCCAGGTCCAGGTGGGCACCCAGCGTCCGGGCTATCTCAAACAGGAGGGGCAGGTGCTGGGGAGAGACCGTCTGCTCCGCGGCCAGAGATGTTTCCGGGGCAAGAAGCTCCGGCAGACGGTCGACCAGGTCACCGGGACGGGTGGGATACCGCACCAGCCGGGCGTGTCCGGCCCGGAGCCACGGCGGCAGGGTGTCGTGCTGGTGGGGCGTCAGCACCAGAATGCGGGGGGCGCGGATGTACTGGCTGGAAACCGGCCGGCGGGCCGTTTCGATGTCCAGCACCAGCAGGTCAATCTGGGAAAGGGCGACCTTCTCCGGCAGTTCGTCCGCTACCCGCTGGGGGGTGTATCCGGCGGATTTCAGGGCCCGGCAAAATGGTTCCAGCCGGCGGGTGTCATCTTCTATGACCAGGATGTTCAACTTCTCTGCCTGCCTGAGCCGTTACTTATCAATCAAATTCAGTTTTTCGACCATCCAGGCCGTCACCGATTATTTCACGAAACCACGATTGGACG
>RFJV01000522.1 GCA_003694775.1 Chloroflexota bacterium
GTGGAGGTGGTGCACCGGGATGCGGACGGCGCGCTGAAGTCAATCTACCGCCTGGACTTGCCGGATAGTATCACGCGTGAAAAACTGCGCGAGTTTGCCCGCGGGGTGTTCGTCAAGGGGCTGAGTCACGGCGCGTGGACCGGCGGGGCCGGGCTGTTCAGCCGGTCGGAGTATGACCGGCTGATGGCCGAATTGGAGCGGGCCGGTATTGTGGCGTGGATTGACCCGGACAACCGCACCCAGGGGCGGAAGCTAACGCGACCTGGCCGGGCGGCCCTGGAGCACTGGCGCGATACGCTGTAGTGGCGTGTGTGCGTGTGTGCGCGTGATACGTCCCCATTTTTTGAGGCCTGAGGCCCAGCAGGGGGAACAAGGAAGGTCACCATGGAAATAATTCCCGTTTTCGCCATTCTTTTGGCTCTGTTTTTTGGTGGTATGCTGATTTTCACCTTATACCGGCTTTATCATGACCAGTATCCCCCTACCTACCGCCCCCAAGAACCAGCATTCAAACGTCCTGCACCTACACCAGAACCAGAAGAGCCAGAGCCAGACGAAGACCAGGAAGCAGAAACCAAACCACCTGATAACGGCCAAAAAACACCCCGTATTTTGGCCCTGTTAGGCAACGGCAAAACTACGTTTGACTTGACGGAAGAAGAATACCAGGCCTGGTATAAGCACCGTCAAGAGAGAATGCAAGAGGCACGGGCGCGGGCCGAGGAAGAGCGCAAGCGGGAAGAAGAACGCAAACGGCAGGAAGCAGAACGCCAGCGGCAGGAACAGGAAGCCATAGAACGGGATTTTAAGCCCTGGATGCTGGAATTTGCCCAGCGGCTGAAAATTCCCCGGCAGTACCAACAGCTAAAACAGTTCAGAGACTGGATTATCTTTATCGTTTCCTACGCCCAGGAGCATTACGGGGGTGAGGTGTCTGTCAGAAAAATCTACCAGGACATGAAGGCACACCCACCACCCTTTGATAATGTCTCCAGCCACCTGTTTTTTGTGCGCCTGTTCCGGGTGCTGGAGCAGGAAGGTATCCTGCAACCGGCACACTCCAACAAACCCCGCCGCCTGGCAGAAGACGCATTGGAGCGGATATAGTGCGTTGTGCGTTGTGCGTTGTGCGGGCCGCGTTCCGTGACCCGCAGGATTTACCACCCAGGTAGAGGGGCAGAACTTCAAAAACTGCTGTGCGTTGTGCGTTGTATGGCGCATTTCGCACGGCTCACCGAATCTACCATCCAGGTAGAGGGGCAGAACTTCAAAAATTGCTGTGCGTTGTGCGTTGCACGTTACAAGTTGCAAAAAACACGGATTTACCCAAAGAGGTGACATACTAAAGCCGCAAAAGCCGTTTACCCCCCGTAAAAACCCCTTGCCAAACCTGTTTGAGTTTTGATAGACTCCAGAAAAAAAATTGCGCCTGGTTGTTACCGGCAACCAGGCGCAAAAGGGGGTAAAAAATGTTGCGATTTCTGCAAGCTATTTTTGCACCAATCTGCGGCTTTGTCAAGCAATTCTGTAAAACCAAACGCAAAAAAACACGAATCATAGGCTACCGACCATCCACTACCACGCTACGATATGTTAAACCCCGAGGCCGTCACCCCAAAATGAGCTACCGGCAGTACCGTAACTATCGCGACCTGGTAGAGACCACGGTAGATGATTGCATTTTGTATGACCGTATGCAGGAAGTGGCAAGACTGGGCAAGCGATACCCGGATAATGCGTTTATCCAGATGATTTTTTGGGAGCTGGTACTGGTTGCTCCAGAAGAACACCTGCGAAAGCTGGTAGATAACTACGAAAAAACACGGGATAAACCAGGCCCAATAGGGTGGACAAGGAAAGATTACGAGAAGTTTGTAGAACAGGTATTCAAACCGGTTGAAAAAGCCGTTTACGAAGACGGTATGACCTACGAAGAGGCCCTAGAAAAACATGAATGCTCAAAATCATACTACCGCACACGGCGCAATGAAGCCCGAAAGATGGGCCTAATCAGAAAAAAAGGCAATCAATGGGTGTATTGGGAGTGATTCTAATATTTGCCTCTTGATTAGAGTCACTTTTTTGGGTAGTTTTGAGATAGTTTTGGGCCAAGTGGGAGATACGTTTTCCCAGAAAAACTTGGAGGATAGAGCGATGAAAACAAGATTTATGATACCCATTACGGATGAGACATATCAGGCCCTGGTAAAGCTGGCCGAGCGGGAATACCGCACCCCCCGCCAGCAGGCGGTAATGATTATCTGCCAAAGGCTGGAAGAACTGGGATTGCTTGAACCACAGCACAAGGAGGACAAACAGAATGACGAATAGCACAAAAAAAGCCGCCTGGCGGGGCGGCAATGGAGCACAGACCGGGGTAAACGGTCGCCCCCATTCTATCACACCGCCTATGAAAAATCAATCTACCGCCGCAAGGGTGCTGGACTACCTGAGAAGCCGACAGGACTTACACCTGAAACCCCAGCACGAACCGGGCAAATTCCACCTGAACAGCCCGCTACGGCCTGGTAGTGACTCTGATGGTTTTGTATTGACCATCAGCGATGATGAGCATGGCGTATATTTTGACCACGTGACCAAAGAGAGCGGCACACTCTACGACCTGGCCGACCGGCTGGGCATTGGCCGCCCACACCCCAACAGCAAACGCAAATACCAGAGCCTGGCCGATTACGCCCAGGAACACGGCGCACCGGCTGACGTGTTTATTGCCGCCGGTTGGAAGGAAACCACCTACCAGGGCCGCCCGGCCCTGGCCTTCAAGACCAAAACCGGAACCCGTTACCGCTTCCTGGACGGCCAAAAGCCCCACTACAAAAGCCCGGCCCGTTATCGGCCCTGCTGGTACGGCTTGGCCCGCGCCGTCGAGATAACCGCCGCCGGTGGCCCGCTGGTCATCTGCAATGGGGAAGCCTCCACCGTCACCGCCCAGTATTACGGCCTGGCCGCCGTCTGCCTTACAGGGGGTGAACGGGGCAAAATCCCTGAACACCTGCTGAACGAGCTTCAGGAAGCCTACAGCGGCCCGGTTGTAGTCGCCTTTGATTGCGACCAAGCCGGGCGCACAAGTGCCGCCCGTCTGGTAGAACAGCTACAAGATGCAGGCTACCAGGCCCGCGCCGTTGACCTGGCCGGTTCAAACGGCTTTGACCTGGCCGACTTCTGCAAACTGCACGGCCACCAGGCCGCCGAAAAACTGCACACCCTGAAAGCAATTTCCCAACAGAACACATCACCAGCCACGCCGATAAATGAACTTGGTTATTACACCATCACGGATGAGGGATACATCCAGTACCACGGCCCGGCCAGACACACCCAAAAGGGGGTTTACTACCCCACCCCGGAAATTGTGGCCGACTTCTGGGCCAAGCTGGTTCACAAACAGGTAATCTATGATGACCGGGAAAGAACGGTTATTTACACCCTGTATGGGGAAAAGGACGGAAAAGAATTCACAGCCAAGATACCGGGTGAAATATGGTTCGACAAAAACAAGCTGGCAACAGCACTTTTACCATACCTGCCGGGTAAACCCCCTGTAGTTGAGTCCAAAAAACAACAGCACTGGGGGCCGGCCTTCTCTTACTTGGGAGACAACAAAGAAAGCCGCGCCCTGGCCTCTACCGGCTGGACACCTGACGGTAAAAGTTTTGTTGCCCCGGCGGGGAATATCGGGAGTGGCTGGGAATGTGCCCTAAATGACAATCTGGCGGAACACTTCAAGGGGTACGGCTTCCCAAGAGGGATTGGGGATGACCAAACCGCAAAAAATGCAGTACGCAATTTGTTGCGCCTAACCGAGATTTACAAACCTGAAGCCGTGTACATTGCCATCGCCCACGCCTTTTTACCCCCCCTGTTGCGATGGCTACCGGAGGCCCGCTACCTGCTTCACATCCAGGGGAGCACCGGCTACGGAAAAACAGAATTCGCCAAGTTCTTTATGGCCCTTTACGGCCCACTGGGAGACCAGGCCATTACCTACAAGTGGTCAGACACCCCCGTAGGGTTTGAATCCCGCGCCTATACCCTGAAGGATGTTCTAATGCTGATTGACGATTACAAACCGGGCCTGTTCAACCGGGGCAGTGGGGATGAAAAGGGATGGGTACGAAACCTGCAAGCCTATACGTCAGGAAGCGGGCGGGGACGGTCACAGAAAGACGGCGCCGCGGGAAAACTGCGCCCCCCCCGTTGTCTGCTAATCTCCACCGGCGAAGATGATTTGAGATTTGACGAGGAAAGCATTATCAACCGCACCCTGACGGTACGTCTGACCAAACCCAGCAGGAACAAGGTTGATACATACCATCAACTTGTCGAAGTCACCGCAGAATTTCATACCATAATGGCCCGTTATATCGCCTGGTTACAGCAAACGCGCCCCCCCGTAAAAGCCTGGCACAAGCAATTTTTGGCCCAAAACCAGCACATCAATTCACACCTGGCCCGCAATATGGCAAGCAATTTGGTGGGAGCTGAAGCGGTGGCCCAGTTCCTTTACGAAACAAAACTGCTGGACGCGGTAGAAATAAACCGCTTCAAAGACAACCACGACCAGGCAATAAATACGGCAATTGAAGATACCGCAACAACTGCCGCCCAGCAACGCTATTCAATCGTCTTTCTGGAGGCCATAAGCGAAGCCTTGAGCTACGGTACTGTCTATCTGGGCGAAAAGGACATTATGCGGAGTGGGTACATTGGCTGGTATGATGACGATTACATATACCTGACACCTGCCGCGGTTACGGCGGCCAATGAATGGCTCAAAAAAAATGGGCGAGAGATAAAAATCAGCAACGGGAGATTATACGACCAACTTCACCTGGATGGGTACGCCGCGCAAGCTGAAACAAAAACTTACCGGCACGGGGATAAGGTGGAGCGGGCAATTTGTCTGTATAGAACAAATGTTAACTTGCATCTGCAAATTTAGAAAAAATTGCTGTTACATCTGTTACACTGTTACATTTTGCCGTAACACGTAACAGCGTAACGCCACAGCTACAATAGAACCAAATTTAAAAATCACTTTTCAGAAAAACAAAAATTTACTGTTACATCTGTTACACTGTTACATGTTACAGTAAACTCTGCAAAATTTTGGGTAAAAACGGCATTTTAGACAAAAATTTTCAGTGCCTCTAACGGGGCAAGCTGTTTCAATCCTGTTTTGACCGATAAATATCTGTTACAGTAACAGAACCGAGGCAGTATGTCTGAAGATAACCTGTTAACCATTCTGGCCGCCATTCTCAAGCGGTTGTTACAGGATGACGTAAAGGAAAAGTGAATGCGCGCTGTAATCTACACCCGCGTTTCAACCGAAATGCAGACCGAGGGGTACAGCCTGGACGCGCAGTTAAACGCCTGCCGCAACCTGGCGCAAGGCCGCGGCTGGGACGTGGTGAAGGTTTACAGCGATGAGGGGGTAAGCGCCAAGACCACCAATCGCCCGCAGTTTCAGGCGCTTCTACGCGATGCCCGCGCCGGCCTGTTTGACGTGGTGATTGTCCACAAACTGGACAGGTTGAGCCGGTCGGTGGCGGATGTTCTCACCACCCTGCAAAACCTGGAAAAAATGGGGGTGGCCTTTGTGTCGGCTACAGAACAGTTTGACTTCACCACGCCCATTGGCAAGGTTATGCTTACCCTGCTGGCCGCCTTTGCGCAGTGGTACTTGGACAACCTGAGCACCGAGACCGCCAAAGGCAAAAAAGCACGCGCCCAGGCCGGTTTATGGAATTCCGCCGTACCGTTTGGCTACCGGGTGCACTACAAGAAAGACGGCGGGGACGGCCTGGCCTACCCGGACGAGAAAGACGCCGAGGGGGTGCGCCGGGCCTTTGAGCTTTACGCCACCGGCCAGTATTCGGATTATGATATAGCCGCCTGGCTGAACCAGGCCGGATACCGGCCAAACGGCCGCGGCAAGCGGGCCTTACGGCTGTTCAGCAAGGATACCGTTACCGATATGCTACAGAACCGCTTTTACTTGGGGGAAGTCTGCTACAAAGGCACGTGGTATGAGGGTTTGCACGAGGCCATTATCAGCGAAGAGCTTTTTAACCTGGTGCAGGAAGTGCGCCGCAAGCGGAGAAAAGACACGTCACTGCGCGCCCGTAAAGATGCCCAGGTTTATATTTTGTCTGGGGTGGCGCGGTGCGCCCGGTGCGGGGGCAAGATGCGCGGCCGCAACGCTAAGGGGGTGCGGTACTACCGGGACCCGGCCCGGGACCGGATGGTAAACTGCACCCAAAGCATTGTCAGAGCGGATGAAGCGGAAGACGCGCTGGGCGACTATATGCGCACCCTGCGGCTCCCGCAAGACTGGCGAGACCAGATAATCGAGCTTTTGCAGACCGAGACCGACCGGGCCGAGGAAGTCAAGCGGGAGCGGGCGGCCCTGAGCCGCCAGCTTGAGCGGCTGAAAGACCTTTACCTGCTGGGGGATGTCAGTTTGGATGATTACAAGGCGCGCAAGCGCCAGCTTGAAAAACAGCTTACGGGCCTGACACCGCCGGTAATGCCCAACCTGGAGAAAGCCGCGGCGATGCTGGACAATTTCGGCAACCTGTGGGACGCGGCCACACCCGCCGAACGCAAAGAAATTGTGCGCGCCCTGCTGAAGGCGGTATACCTGGACAGTGGCGAAGCCGGGCCGATAATCGCCATTGAACCCAGGCCGGAATATGCCGCCTTGTTCGAGTTTTTCAGGTCAGATATTGAGCCTGTACCCGTCGCTCCCGCCTCAAGCAAAACGGCATCCTGAACTTTCAGGATGCCGTTTTTTTTTGCCGTATCGTATCTACTCAGGTCAACGTTGCCAGAAAGA
>RFJV01000080.1 GCA_003694775.1 Chloroflexota bacterium
ATGCCTCGGGAGAGACTCGAACTCTCACGCCCTCGCGGGCACAGGCCCTCAACCTGCTGCGTATGCCAATTCCGCCACCGAGGCACTACGGGCAACATTATATACTTTTTGGGGGCATTTTGTCAAAAATGAGCGTTTATATCCAGCTTCTTACCTTCCCCAGGGCGCGAAGCACCCGTTCCGGGGTAATGGGGAATTGGTCAAACCAGACCCCAATGGCATCGTAGACGGCGGCGGCTACGGCAGGGGCGTAGGGCAGGTAGGGCATTTCGCCCATACCGCGGGCCCCAAAAGGCCCGTCGGGGTGGGGGTCTTCCACAATAATCGAGTCGACGTGCTGGGGGATGTCGTACACCCCCGGAATCAGGTAGGTGCTGAAGTTGGGGGTCAGCACCCGGCCCTTGTGCACCTGAAAATCTTCCAGGATGGTGTAGCCGTGGGCCTGCACAATAGCCCCCTCAATCTGGCCGACCACCTGCTCCGGGTTGATGGCCTTGCCCACATCGTCGGCGCAGACCACCCGGTCTACGGTGATGAAGCCGGTTTCGGTATCAACGGTCACTTCGACCATTTCGGCCACGTAGCCGTAGGCAAAATTGGGCACACAGTAGCCGGTTTCCGGGTCGAAGGGGGTGGTTTTGGGGGCCAGCCAGGTGGCCTCGGCGATGGCGGGCCGTTCTTCGGCCTGCCATTTGGAGAGGGCAAATTCTGCCGCCTCGCGTACCGCGTTGCCGGCCATAAAGGTGAGCCGGGAAGCGCTGGCACTGCCGGAGCTTTCGGTAAAGGCGGTGTCGGAAACTTCCAGCCGGATTTTGTCCAGCTCGACCCCCAGCACCTCGGCGGCAATCTGGGCCATCACGGTATGGTGGCCCTGCCCCACATCGGCCCCGGCGATGCGTACAACGGCTTCCTCGATGTCGCCGCCACCGCGCAGTTCTACCTGCGCCCAACTGTTTTCCTGGTAGCCAAAGCTGAAGCCGATGTTTTTGAAGCCGGCGGCAAAGCCTCTGCCGGTCACGTAGCGGGGCAGGTCTTCCGGGTAGTTGGGGTTGAATTCAGGCCGCGCCCCGGTGAACTGCCAGTCGGACTTCCAGGCCGCTTCGCGAATCACCTGGGCCATGCTGACCCCGCCGGGGATGGTCGTCCCCACCGACAGGGTTTTGTCTGGGGTGAGGGCATTTTTCAGCCGCAGTTCTACCGGGTCCATGCCCAGCTTCTGGGCCAGTTTGTTCATCTGCATCTCGGCGGCAAAGGCGCCCTGCGGGCCGCCAAAGCCCCGGAATGCACCGCTAACCACGTTGTTGGTGTACACCGCGTAGGCGTCTATTTTGACATGGGGTATTTCATAGGGGCCGGTGCAGGTGATGACCGTATTGCCCAGCACCTTGTTGCTGGTGTACATATAGGCCCCGGCATCGCTGATGATTTCCACTTCTGCGGCCAGCAGTTTACCGTTGGCCTGGGCGCCCCAGCGGGTTTTGATTATCATCGGATGGCGCTTGCAGTGTCCAATGATGGACTCCTCCCGGTTCCAGATGATTTTTACCGGGCGGTAAATGCCCCGTTCGGCCAGATATTTCACGGCCAGGGCCAGGATAATCTGCACGCTCATATCTTCGCGGCCGCCAAACGCGCCGCCGATGGCATCGTACACCACCCGGATTTTCTCCGGCGGCATGTCGAGCGCCTGGGCAATCTGCTGTTGGTCTTCCCAGGTCCACTGTCCGGCACAGTGGACGGTAATCCGTCCGGCTTCGTCGATGTAGGCGGTGCCGGCCTCCGGCTGTAGATAGGCATGCTCCTGGAACGGGGTCCGGTACACGCTTTCCACCACCACGGCGCATTTGTCCCACACCGCGTCGGGGTTGCCTTTGCGGACGCGCTTGTAGTCGGCGATGTTGTTGAGCACGCCGGGATGGAGCTGGGGGGCCTTGCCGGAGCGGGCAAATTCCGGGTCGTCCACCACCGGCAGGTCCTGGTACTCTACTTTAATCAGGTCGCGGGCCTGGGCGGCAATCTCTTCGCTTTCGGCAATGACCACTGCCACCTGGTCGCCCACAAAGCGGACCACATCGCCGCCTTTTTTGTTGGAACCGGGACCGCACAGCACCGGCTGGTCGGGTATCTGCAGGCCGTACTGGTTTACGGGCACGTCTTTGGCGGTCAAAATGCCGACCACCCCCGGCAGGGCCTCGGCTTCGCTCGTGTCGATGCTGAGGATGCGGGCATGGGGTCGCCGGGCAAAAAGCACTTTCAGCCAGAGCTGGTTTTCAAAATCCCGGTCGCCCGGATACAGGGTCTGACCGGTCACTTTTCCCAGGGCATCAACACGCTTGATGGATTTACCAATGATGCGGGTCATATCCCAGCCTCCATTTCTGCCTTACGACTCGCTGTGGGCGGCGGCTTCTGCGGCCTTTTCCAGGGCCTGGACAATCTTGTAGTAGCCGGTGCACCGGCAGAGGTTGCCGGTGATAGCCTGCTTGATTTCGTCGCGAGTGGGGCGGCGACGCTCCTTGAGCAGGGTCGCGCCGCTCATAATGAATCCGGGGGTGCAGTAGCCGCACTGCACCGCGGCCTCGTCAATAAATGCCTGCTGGACCGGGTGAAGCGTTTGCCCGTGGGCCAGCCCTTCGATGGTGACAATTTCACTGCCGTGCGCCCGCGGGGCCGGAACCAGACAGCTCATCACGGCGATGCCGTCCAGCAGGACGGTGCAGGCGCCGCATTCGCCCTCGGCACAGCCTTCCTTGGAGCCAACCAGGTGCAGGTTTTCTCGCAACATGCGCAGGAGGGTCTTGTGATTGGCCCCGTGGACCACGTGCTGCTGCCCGTTGACGGTAGTGATAATGGGGTCATCATCTGCCGTAGAGTGAACCTCGCCGCTTTCCTCAGACCGGACGGGGGGGAAGTGCCCATCGGTATCGCCCCACAGTTTGACCGGCCGGGGGGGGATGCTGTCCCGTTCGGTGCCGGTGCTTAATTCTTCCAGGGCCTGGCGGGTCAGTATTTTGACCAGGTAGCGCCGGAAATCAGCCGAGCCGCGAATGTCGCTGATGGGGGCGATAGAAAGGGTCGCCATTTCACCGGCCTGGGCCATCACATCCGGGGTGAGAATTTTGCCGGTCAGAAATCGTTCGGCATCGGTGGCCCGGACAATGGTGGGGGCCACACTCCCCAGGGTTATCCGGGCACTGGTCACGGTGTCGCCCAGCATGCTGAGCACCACCGCTACGTTGACCACCGAAATGGCCTGCGCTTTCCGGTAGCCAAACTTGAGAAAAGTGCCGATATCGTAATCCTTCATGGCGGGGAAGGTGATATCGACAATCATTTCGTTGGCTTCCAGGGCAGTTTTCCGGACACCGAGGAAAAACTCGCTCAGGGGGAGCATGCGCCGCCCGCCGACACTCTGGAGGGTGACGGCGGCATCTAAGGCCCACAAGGGAGGGATGGTATCGTTGGCCGGCGATGCAGTCACCAGGTTGCCGGCGATGGTCCCCCGGTTGCGTATTTGCGACGCGCCAACCTGCCAGCAGGCTTTGACCAGCGGGAAGGCGTGGTCCCAGCAAAGCCGGGAGGCCACCACCTGGTTGTGA
>RFJV01000081.1 GCA_003694775.1 Chloroflexota bacterium
CGGCCCGCGGGGAGATTGTCGCCTTTACCGACGCCGACTGCCTGGCCCAGCCCGACTGGCTGGTCGAGCTGACCCGTCCCTTTGCCGACCCGCAGGTGGCCGGAGTACGGGGCAAAGTGGCCTCGGACGCGCCGGTCACGCTGGTGGAGCAGTTTACCCACCAGGCCGACCCGCTGGGGGTGGAAGCGCTGGGCGGCCTGCTGTCGATGATTACGGCCAATGTGGCCTACCGCCGCCGCATTCTGGAGCAGGTTGGCGGCTTCCGCAGTGAAATGTTCACCGGCGCGGACGTAGACCTGGGCTGGCGTGTCCAGCAGTTGCCGGGAGCGCGGGTCGTCTATGCCGAAACCGCGGTGGTCAACCACAAGCACCGCACCACCCTGTCTGGCCTGCGCCGGCAGTACCAGCGGTACGGCTTCAGCGAGGTGATGCTCGACGCGCTGTACCGGGGACAGCCGTTTTACCGGCGTTCGCCTCGCCGCCAGGTGGTCACCATGGCCCGCCAGACCGCGGCCCTTTTCCGCTATCTGCTGTCCTTTGTTTACCGGGCGACCCGCAGTCTGCTGACCGGCTGGGACCGGCAGTACGTGCTCTGGCCCCTGCTCTGGCTGGCCGCCGACGGGAGCAACCTGCTGGGCAAAATCCAGGCTCTCATCCAGACCCGCTTTTTTACCCGCCACCCGGCCCGCGGCGGGCAGGAGGTTCTGCAGTGACCCGTCCCTTGAAGATTGCGCTCTACCACAACCTGCCCAGCGGAGGAGCCAAGCGCGCCTTGTACGAATGGGTGCGCCGTTTGGCCCACCGCCACACCATCGACGTGTTCACTTTTTCCACCGCCGACCACGAATTCTGCGACATCCGGCCCTTTGTCCGGGAGCAGTATGAGGTCCGTTTTGACTTTCACCGCCTGTTCAGCAGTCCGCTGGGCCGGCTCAATGCTTTCCAGCGGTGGCGCGACCTGGGAGAACTGGCCCGCCTGGACCGGCACATTGCCGGCCAAATCCACCGCGGCGGCTACGACCTGCTGTTTGCCCAACCCGGCCTGTATTCGTTCATTCCGGCGGTGCTCCAGTTTGCCCGCCTCCCGTCCATCTTCTATCTGCACGAACCGTTCGGGCGGCAGTTTGTCCGGCCCATCCGGCGGCCCTATCTTTCAACCGGCTGGCGGGAGCGGGTCAACCGGTTCGACCCGCTGATACGGCTGTACGAGTCCCGCCTGTACCAGATTCAGCGCCGCAGTGTGGCCCAAACAACCCGCCTGCTGGCAAATTCGGAATTCACCCGCCGGCAGATTCTGCAGGAATTCGGCGTTGACGCGCCGGTGTGCTATCTGGGCGTTGATTTCGAGGGATTCCGCCCGCTACCGGGGGTCGAAAAGGAAGATTTTGTCCTCTCCGTGGGCGAACTGACCCCGCGCAAGGGGTTCGATTTTCTGGTGGAGAGCCTGGCCCTCATTCCGGCAGACATCCGGCCTCCGCTCAAACTGGTCTCCAACGTGGCCGACCCGGCAGAGCAGGCGTATATTGAGGCGCTGGCCCGGCAGAAGGGGGTAGCGGTGGAGGTGCTGTCGCGCCTGGGGTTTGAGGAACTGGTGAAGCTGTACAACCGGGCCAGATTGTGCGTTTACAGCCCGGTGCTGGAGCCGTTCGGCCTGGTTCCGCTGGAGGCGATGGCCTGCGGAACGCCGGTGGTGGGCGTACGCGAGGGCGGCGTGGCCGAGACGGTGGTCCACGAGCAGGCCGGCCTGCTGACCCCTCGCCATCCGGCCCGCTTTGCCGCGGCAGTTCAGCGCCTGCTCACCGATGCCGGCCTGGCCGCGGCTTACGGGCAGAACGCCCGCCAGATTGTGCTGGACCGCTGGAACTGGGATACGGCCACGGAGGAACTGGAACGCCACCTGTATGCCGTGGCCGGAATTTCGGATTCTACCCCGGCTCACGCCGCGGCGGGGAGGCCGGCCTCCAGCCCGCCATCTTCCTCTCCCTTTATCATCTCGGTTATCATCAATTTTCGCCGCAAGGAAGATACCCTGGCCTGCCTGGCCTCGCTGGCGGAAAATGAACAAACCTATCCCCGGCACAAGGCCATTGTGCTGGACATCGCCTCCAACGATGGTTCGGTGGAGGCAATCCGGGCCGCTTTCCCCGCGGTCGAGGTGATGGAGCTGGAGGAAAACCGGGGCTACGCGGGCAACAACAACATCGGCATCCGGGCCGCGCTGGCCCAGGGCGCAGACTGGATTTTCATCCTGAACGAAGACACCGTCCTGGCCCCGGACTGCCTGGCCCAGATGGCGGCGGTGGCTGTATCTGACCCGCGCGCCGGGGTGGTCGGGCCAATGGTCTACCATTTTGACGAGCCGGAGGTCATCCAGTCCGCGGGGGGCAGAATGGATTCGCTCTGGCAGTCTTTCCACATAGGGCAGAACGAGCCGGACCGGGGCCAGTTTCCCGCGCCCCGGCAGGTCGACTGGATTTCCGGCTGTGCGATAATGGTGCGCCGGGAGATGGTGGAGCAGGTCGGCGGGCTGGACGAGCGGTTTTTTACCTACTGGGAAGAAACCGAGTGGTGCTGGCGGGCCAGGCAGAAAGGCTGGCGAGTTCTGCACGCCCCCGCGGCCCGGCTGTGGCACAAGGGCGTTCGCCGCGACTACAGACCCGGCCCCGCGGTGACCTACTACTACACCCGCAACCACCTGCTCCTGCTGGCCAAGCACCGCGCCCCGCTCCGGGCCTGGCTGTTCACCGCCGGCCAGATTGGCCGCACCCTGCTGAGCTGGTCGCTCAAGCCGCGCTGGCGCCCGATGCGCCCCCATCGCAACGCCATGTGGCTCGGCACGGTGGATTTTCTGCGCCACCGGTGGGGGGAGAGGAAATTTGAATGGTGAATTGTGAATTTTGAATTTTGAATGGTGAATGGGGAACGGTACCGCGTGTCTCTGCACCATACTCTGTCTGCCCGTCTACCGTTTACCGTCTACCGTATTTTTTGAGGAGTCAACCGATGCAAACCAACCAACCTGCCCCGCGTGTCAGTGTTATTCTGCCGGTTTACAACCAGGAGGAGTACCTGCCCGCGGCGCTGGAGAGTGTTCTCAACCAGACCTGGCAGGATTTTGAGCTGATTGTGGTCAACGATGGCTCTACCGACCGCACACCCGAAATTCTGGAGACCTACCGCCGGCAGTACGGCTTTACCGTGATTCACCAGGAAAACAAAAAACTGCCCGGCGCGCTGAACACCGGCTTTCAGCAGGCCCGCGGCGAATACCTGACCTGGACCTCCTCCGACAACATTATGCTGGCCGACATGCTGGAAACGCTGGTCGCCGCGCTGGATGCCCACCCCGACGTGGGCATGGTCTACGCCGATTGGGAGGTCATCGACGAGAACGGGGAGTCGCTGGGGGTGGTGCACACCTTTGATTACGACCCGCACCTGCTGATGCGCGACAACTACATCAATGCCTGCTTCCTGTACCGCCGCATTTGCCAGGAAACAGTGGGCCTGTACGACCCGGCGTACATTCTGGCCGAAGACTGGGAGTACTGGCTTCGTATAGCCAGCCGGTTCCGTTTGATGCGGGTCCCCAAAGTACTGTACCGGTACCGGGTGCACCGCGGCAGTCTCACCGAGCAGGAGGTGCGCTCGGCGGCGGAAGGCGAGTCGGTGGGGTACCGCAAACTGGCGGCCCGCTTCCGGGCACATCCGATGACCTGGTACTATTCCAAGCTCAAGTGGGAACTGCTTCGGCTCAAGCTGGGTAAAGACCCGTCCCTCCATCTGCGCCCCTACCTGTGATTCCGGTTTCTCAGCAACCAACGCCAAACTCCCAAACTCCCAAACTCTTCAACTAACCAACTATTTTCAAGCGAGGTTTTTATGTCATACCAAACCGCCATCAATCTGGCCCTCGACTGGCTGACCCGCACCGAGGTTTACTGCCGCAACGGGCACCCTGCCGCGCCGGGGGGAGTGGCTCAGGGGTATCACTGGCAGAAGCGGCAGTACACCTTCATCTACAGCGAAATTACCGGCTACCAGGTCAGCGCCCTGGTCAATGCCTGGCGCTGGTTTGGCGAAGAGCAGTACCTGTCGCTGGCCCGGCAGTCTGCGGCATTTGTGACCCGCATCCAGGCCCAGGCCGACTCCCGCGCCGGCGAGGGCGCAGTGCCGCACGGCCTGTCCCTGCCCGGCTTTGAGGTGCGCCACCAGTACTTCAGCTTTGATGCGGCCATGTGCCTGCAGGGTTTGCTCGACCTGCACGCGCTGTCGCCGTCTGCCGACCTGCTGGCCGCGGCTCGCGGCATCGGTAGCTGGCTGGTCGACCGGATGCAGAAGGAAAACGGCGCCTTCCGCTC
>RFJV01000082.1 GCA_003694775.1 Chloroflexota bacterium
CCCCCACCCCGCGCCCCCCGGCCGCTACGCCCACGCCCACCGCCACGCCCACGCCCAACGTGGACTACCGGCTGGTCAGCGTGCGCCAGCTAACGCCGTGTGAAAACCAGGGCAAGCACCACATCTTCATCAAGGTGCAGGACCCGTCCGGCAGGGGCATCGACGGCGTGCCGGTAAAAATCCAGTGGTCCCCCACCGCCGATGGCTTTGTGATTGCCAAAACGGAAACCAAGACCAACCTCAAAGGTCAGCTGGAACCGGGCCATATTGACTTTGCTATGTTCAAGGGGACGTACCAGGTCCAGGTGATGGGCGGCACCAGTGAGATTGCCAAAGGCATCACCCCGGATTACGGAGTCAACGAGGCGTGTGGAGACAACACCGTGGCAAACTCGCTGTTCCACCTGTCTTTTGAAGTAATTTTCGAGCGGACGTACTGAAAAACTGCCAGAAAATTCTACCGGGTAGGCGATGGCCCGTGCCACTGCCTACCCGTTTTTGTTTCCAGGCCACCCACGAAAATGTGAAATTACGGTAACTGCTCAGGCTTGCCGGTCACGTCGCGGGCAGGTAGCGGAACTCCAGCGTGGCGACCGCACCGCCATCATTGCGCAGGGACAGCGAGCCTTCCAGGTCTTGCTGGACAATCAGGTGAAGCAGGTACAGCCCTACGTTGAACTGCCGGTCGCGCAGAACGGACTCCGGATAGCCGGCCCCATCATCTCTAAATTCCAGCCGCACCATCTGCCCCTGCCGGCTGAACCGGATATCGATTCGTCCGCGCTGGTGCTCGTGAAAAGCGTATTTGGCTGAATTCGTCACCAGTTCATTGATAATCAGGGCCAGGGGGGTGGCCTGCCGCGGGGGGACCGTAATATCGGACGGGGTAATGTTCACCTGGATGTGTCTGCCGCCCGGAAGCAACTGCAAGGAGGTATGCGCCACCTGGCTCACCAGCTCGGACAGCAGGATGGGGGACCATTCCGCGGCAGAAAGCATGTCGTGCACCACGGCCATCCCCTGCACCCGGCCAATCAAATCCTGAATCAGAGCCTGAAATTCCCGGTTTTCCTTGACCGCGGCGTGCTTCCGTTCGGCGTAGAGCAGGCCCACAATGGCGGCCAGGTTATTTTTTACCCGGTGGTTCACCTCTTTCAACAGCATCGCCTTGGCCGCCGCGCTCTGGCGGACTTCCTCGTACAGGCGGGCGTTTTCAATCGCCGCGGCGGCGTTGGCGGCCACGGCTTCCATCAACCGCAGGTCGTTGGCTGTAAACCGGTTGGCCGCCTCATCCACCGCCTGGATGACTCCTACCACTTTCTGCTTGGTCACCAGCGGAACGGTCAGGATGGAGCGCAGTTTCAGGCCGGTTTTCTGGTCGACCCCCTGGAAGTGGCGCGGCTCATCCTGCACGTCCGGGATGTTGAGGCTCTGGCCGGTCTGGACTACCCATCCGGCCAGGCCCTGTCCGGGGGCCAGCCGCCAGCCGACCACGACCTCGCGCTGGGGTTCGGTGGCTTCGCGGCAGACCAGTTCGCCGGTCAGCGGGTCGACCAGCCAGATGGAGCAGGCGACAATATTCAGCAGGTTGCGCGTTTCTTCCAGAATGGTCGCCAGCAGGTCGGGCAAATCCAGGCTGGAGCTGATGAGCGACTGGCTGATGCGGTTCAGCATAGCCAGTTCGCGGTTTCGCTGTTCCAGGGCCATCTGGGCCTGACGACGGGCGGTGATGTCGCGCGAAATCCCCATGACCCCAATTTTGTTACCGGCGGCATCGTACAGCACGGACGCCGAAAGATAGCTGGGGAAAACCTCGCCGTTTTTGCGGCGGTTGAGCACCTCCTGCACGCACCGGCCCTGCTCGGTTGCCACCCGGTACACGTAGTCGGCCTCGTCCTGGTCGGCGTACAGCATAGATACATGCGCGCCGATGGCTTCGTCTCTGGTGTAGCCAAACGTTTCCTGGGCGGCCCGGTTGAATTCTATAATGTGCCGGTCCAGGTTGACTGCAATAATCATATCCAGGGAGCATTCGATGATGTTCCGGGCGTACTCCTGGGATGTTTTCAGGGCTTCTTCGGCCTGCCGGCGCTCCATCACTTCCTGCTCCAGCCGGCGGTTGGCGGCCACCAGCTCTGCAGTGCGAGCCTTGACCTCTGCCTCCAGATGGGCGGAGTAGCTGTTCAGCCGTGCTTGAGCCTGCTGTTCCCAGCTAACATCCCGTCCAATGGCTAACACAAGGAAATGCCCATCCCAGAGCGTCTGCCGGGCAAAAATTTCCACGGTGAACCGGGTGCCGTCCCTGGCGACCTGCTCGGTTTCAAAGCGTACTTCTCCGCCGGTACGCAGTTCGCGGAGCTTCTGCAAAAATTCCGGACGGACCTCCGGAGCAGTTATGTCGAGCGGGGTCAACTGCTGAACTTCCGCCTCAGAACAGCGCCACTGATTCAAGGCCGCCCGGTTGACCTGGATAAAGGGACCGGGCGTATCGTCGCTGTTCAGGAGAAAAAAGGCGATGGCGTTTTCACAGGAGTCAAACAGGAGCTGGAATTTCTGTTCAAGCAAACGGCAGGTCCCGGCAAGTTGATGGTTTTGGGCCTGGAGATGTTGCAGTTCTTGCCGCAGATGGTTTATTTCGGAGGGCGGGGTTCCCTCTGGATGAGTATGGTCCTTCATAAACACGTGCTCCATCGGTATGACACAAAGTGCAAGATGGCAAGGTAGCAAGGGGGCAGAAGGGCACGGTTGCTCACCGCCCTTGCTTCTTCCCCGCCGTGCTCTACCTCCCCAGCGATTTCAACGGCATAAACCCTGCTTCAAATTATATCACAATATTTGGGGATTGGGGATTAGGAATGAGAGATTGGAGATTGGAAATATCCGCGTCGATACGGACACCCTACCGCGCCAGCAGGCGGTTGAGCAGGGTTTGCAGGTCATCCGCGGCCATGTCCGTGACCACAAAGACTTCCTGAACACTCCCCTGAGCGCGGGCCTGAAGCTTGTATCCCCCGATGATGGGGGTCGTCACCCGGACCCGCAGGGGGGTGGGCCGCCCTTTGACCGGGGCAATCCGGCCCGGGGTGATGGTTTTGATACCCGGTTCTTCGGCCAGGCGGGCCAGCAGGGGGAGCAGGCCGGGCAGATGGGTGGAATGGTTCAGCACAATTCGGCCGGCCTGTTTTCTGGAACGGGACATATTTTTCTCCTGGTTTTTCTACAAGATACGTAACTGCTCAGCCATCCACGAATTTTTCACGAATACACGAATGGCCGGCGGTAATCCATCCCCCTGTCAGGAACAGGCCGTCAATTCAGGCCGAATA
>RFJV01000008.1 GCA_003694775.1 Chloroflexota bacterium
ACTGCCGGTTATCCGGCTACCTGCTCTGCCAGGGCGACTGCACCCCACAGCGGGGCATCGTCGGTGAAGGCGGCGGGTACGATATTTACGCTGATTTCGGGCAGAACATTGGCGCGGGCCGCTTCGCGAACGGTCTGCCACCACAGTTCACCCGACTTGGTCACGCCGCCGCCCAGCACCACCCGGTCCGGGTTCATCAGGTTGATGGCGTTGCCCAGCCCCAGCCCCAACCGCCGGGCGGATTCGACCAGCACGCGGCGGCTGAAAGGGTCGCCGGCGGAGGCGGCCTCGGCCACCATTTTGGCGGTGATGTTCTGCGGGTCGCCCTGGGCCAGCCGCAGGAGCGCGTCGCCCTGACCGGCGTTCTGCTCCAGGTACAGCCTGGCCCGGTTGGCGATGCCCGGCCCGCAGGCTTCGGCTTCCAGACAGCCCCGCCGCCCGCAAACGCAGGGCAGGCCGCCGGTCTGCACAATGGTGTGGCCGATTTCGCCGGCCATACCGTCTGCGCCGCGGTAAGGCTGTCCGTTCAAAATCCAGCCGCCGCCGATGCCGGTGCTGACCGTTACGTACAGCAAATTCTGGCATCCCCGGCCCGCGCCAAAACGGTATTCCCCCAGGGCGGCCACGTTGGCATCGTTGTCGACGGCGACGGGGAGGCCAAACGTGTCCCGGAGACGGTCGGCCAGAGGGACATTTTCCCAGCCGGGCACGTGGTGCGAAAGCCGCACCAGCCCCGCGGCGGCGTCTACCGGCCCGCCAAAGCTGACGCCGATAGCCGCGGGACGGCCCACCTCGGCGATAAGCTCGCCGGCCAGGGCCAGCATTTTGTTGTATTCGTATGGACCATCCGCAGTGGCGGGGGTAAAGAACCGGCGGTGGGCCAGCCAGCCGCCGCGCCCCGGACGGGTCATCGCGGCGGTGAGTTTGGTGCCGCCGAAGTCCAGTGCCAGCAACAGCGGCGCCGGGGTGGTCATCGTTCCAGCAGTCCCAGGTAGATGATGTGTCCCAGCATCAGGTGGACATCCTCAATCTGGGCCATCGACTGGGTGGGGACAATCAGGCTCAGGTCCGCCTTGTCTTTGAGCTGGCCGCCGTCCCGGCCGGTCAGACCGATAGTTCTGAGGCCGTTTTCTCTGGCCCAGTCCATCGCCTTGAGCACGTTGGGCGAGTTGCCGCTTCCGCTCAGCCCCACCAGCAGGTCGCCGGGGCGGGCCAGGGGGATGAGCTGTTCTACAAAGATGCGGCTGTAGTCCCAATCGTTGGCGATAGCCAGGATGATGGGCATATTGTCGGTGAGAGCAATCACCCGCAGGCGCGGTTTGCCCGGCTGGATGGTGTTTTTGATGAGGTCGTTTGCCATATGGGAGGCGGTCGACCCGCTTCCGCCGTTGCCCATCAAAAAGATAGTCCGGCCTTCGTCGCGGGCCTGGGCAAAGGCGTCGATGATTGCCTCGATGGTGTCCTGGGGTAACTGCTGAATAACTTGGGTGACTTCCTGCAAATAGGTTGAAATGACATTCATTCAGTGAAGCTCCTTAAATTTGGAGATTTGGAGATTGGGAGATTGGGAGATTGGGAGACTGACATCAGACAGCCGGTACACCGGTATCTCCACACTCCCAAACTCCGGCACTCCGTTTCCGGCCTGAACAATTGTAGCAGGAACCGGGCCAGGAATCAACAGCGATTGATTTTGTTGGGATGGGTCTATGACAGACGGACTACCTGACCGGTTTCTGCGGACTCGTACAGGGCCAGCACACTGCGCAGGAAGTCCCGGCTGAGACTGAGCGGAACTACCGGTTCGGCGCCGTCGAGGACGCAGGCTTCCATTGCCTTGACCTCGTGCAGGTAGGGGTTGTTGCCTTCGGCCTTAAAGACAATGGTGTCCGATGGGTCGTCGCCGCCGGTGAAGATGTCGATTTTGCAGTCGCGGCCATCGGCATTGGGCTTCCAGGGTTCGTAAATCTGGACAATACCCTTTTCGCCGATGATGTGCGCGCCCTGCCGGAAGGGGGAACGGAAGCCGGACGAAATCTGGGCCGTAACGCCGTTGCTGAACTTCAACTGGCCCACCATCGACACGTCCACCCCGGTTTCCCCCTTTATCTGGCTGGCCCACACTTCCACCGGCGGGCCGGCCTGGGCCATCACAATGGCCAGGCTGTTGGGATACACCCCCACATCCCACAAACAGCCGCCGGCCAGTTCCGGGTGCAGGCGGATGTTGTGGGTGTGCTCCGCCGGCAGGTAGTAGCTGAACCAGCTCACAATCAACTGCAGGTCGCCCAGACGCCCGGACTGAATCATTTCTTTGACCCGCAGAGTTTGGGGGTGATGGAGGTACATGAAAGCCTCAAAAATGACCACCTTGTTTGCCTGGGCCGCGGCCTCAACCTCGTCCAGGTCGGCCAGGGTGGTCACGATGGGCTTTTCGCAGAGGACATGCTTGCCGGTCTGGGCGGCCTTGACCGTCCACTCCCGGTGCAGGGTGTTGGGCAGGGGATTGTAGATGGCATCGATGTCCGGGTCGGCCAGGAGGTCCTCATAACTGCCGTAGGCCTTGGGGATGTTGTGCTCATCGGCGTAGGCACGGGCTTTGCCGGCATCACGGCTGGCAACCGCCACCAGTTCACTGCGCGGCGAACTGTGCAGGGGTCCAATCAGCGCCCGGTTGATGCGGGCCGTGGAAAGAATTCCCCAGCGAAGTTTTTGGGTCATAATGGTTTACCTTTCTTTGAATTTGACAAACGACCAACGACGAATGACGAACGACCAACGACCAACGACGATTGGCCCAATCTCCAATCTCCAATCTCCCAATCGTCAGTCGTCAATCGTCAATCGTCAATCGTCAATCGTAAATCGTCAATCGTCAATCGTCAATCGTCAATCGTCAATCGTCAATCGTAAATCGTATTCATCCCTTCAGCGAGCCGGCCAGCAGGCCGCGCATGAAGTAGCGGCCCAGGAAGATATAAACGGCCAGGGTGGGCAGGGCGGCCAGAAATGCGCCGGCCATCTGGACGTTCCATTCCACAATGTAGCTTCCGGCCAGATTGTTCAGCCCGACGGTAATCGGCTGGGAAGCCGGGTTGCCGGTGACGGTCACGGCAAACAGGAAGTCGTTCCAGACCGAGGTGAACTGCCAAATCATCACCACCACAAAGCCGGGAAGCGATAGGGGGAACAGGACGTGCCGGTAAATGCCAAAGATGGTGGCTCCGTCGATGCGGGCCGCTTCGACCAGCTCGTTGGGAATGGCCGCGTAGTAGTTGCGGAAAATCAGGGTGGTGATGGGAATGCCGTAAACAATGTGCACAAAAATCAGGCCGGGAATAGTGCCGTAGAGACTCTCACTGCCGATGCCGGGAATCTTGCTCAGAACCTGCACCAGCGGAATCAGGATGCTCTGGTACGGGATAAACATGCCGAACAGCAACAGCGGAAACAGCACATCGGAACCGCGGAACTTCCACTTGGTCAGAATGTAGCCGTTGATGGAGCCTAACATTGCCGAAATGAGGGTTGCCGGCACGGTCAGGTAGACGCTGTTCCAGAAGTTGACTCCCAGCCCTCTTACCCCTTCCGCTGGCGCGCCAAACCATGCCTTGTAGAAGCTGTCAAAGGAAATGCCCACAGGCAGGTTCCACATTCTGGCCTGGCTGACTTCGGCAAAGCTTTTCAGGCCGGTGACGACCAGCAGATAAACCGGCACCAGATACAGTACCGCAAAAAATACCAGGGTCGCGTACAGCAGAATTCTCTGCCACTGCCAGCCGGGAAAGAGGACAAATTTACCTTTGGTTTGGGTTTGGGTGGTCATAGTTCAGCCTCCGTGCGGGTGGTCCAGACCAGGTAGGGGATAATCAAGACCGCGACCATCACCAGAAGCACCATAGCGATGGCAGAGCCGCGGGCAAAATGGTTGCCCCGGAAGGTGGTGTCCCACATGAAATAGGCCGGCACATCGGTGGAAAAGCCGATGCCGGGACCGGTCATGGCGACAACCAGGTCGTAAATTTTCAGGGAGATGTGTCCCAGGATAATGACCGCGCTCAGGGTAATGGGGCGAAGCATCGGGAATACAATATGCCACAGCACCTGCCATTCCGACGCGCCGTCGACGCGGGCGGCTTCGCGCAGTTCATCGGGGATGGCCCGCAGACCGGCCAGGTACATTGCCATGGTGTAGCCCGACATCTGCCACGTGGCGGCCAGCACCAGCGACACCACGCCGGCAGACAGGCCAACTTTGGGGGAAGCCATAAACCCCAATCCGATTTGCTGGAGAAGCTGGCCTAATCCCGAATCCGGCGGAATGTGCCACACCACCGGGTCGGTAAACCAACCCCATTTTAGAAATCCCAATCCCAGCTTCTCGAACAGCAGGTTGACCCCCGTACTGCCCAGCTCCGGACTGCCGGGGTTCAACAGCCATCGCCAGACCACACCGGTGACGATGAACGAAATTGCCATTGGAAACAGAAAGATACTGCGGAAAACGCCTTCCGCCCGGATGCGCTGGTCAAGCAAAATGGCCAGGGTTAGACCAATGGTCAGGCAGGCGATGAGAAACAGAACGGTAAAACCGACCGTGTTCCGCAGGTCAATCTGGAACCGTTGGTTGGCAAACAGTTTGACATAGTTGGTGAAACCGACGTAGGTGAAATCCGGGTCCAGTCTGTCCCAGGCGGTGAGAGAGGCGTACCCGGTAAAGGCAATGAAGCCGTAAACAAAAATGGCAATCAGGATGATGGATGGCGAAAGAAGCAGAACCGCGGCGGTACGTTCCCAGTTCCAACGTTTCATGATGACCTCGCTGATAGAAAAGTGAGGCAGTCCCCCTTAACGTTGGACTGCCTCACTGAAATTTAGCCTAACTCAAGATGTTGTGCACCGTCTTACTGGCACACACCGGCATCTACACAGGCCTGCTGGAGACCGGCTTGAGCCGAAGCTACGTCACCGGAGGCAACGAAGAGGGTGATAACGTCCTTGTAATCGGTCACCCAGGACTCGATGGCCGCCGCGCCGTGGACAACGCTGGGGACGATGGCGTCCTTGCTCCAGTCAACCATAGCGGACTGGAGATATTCGTTGAACAGGGCGGGGTCGCAGTCGGTGCGGGCGCAGATGGAACCCTTCTTGGGGTTGAAGGCTTCCTGACCGGCCTTGGAACCGACCACTTTCAGCCAGTTGATGGCGTTCTGCTTGTTGGGGGCGTCCTTGGGCAGGGCAAAGCTGTCCGACAGGGCCACGAAGATGCCCTGAGTGCCAGGAGGCGGTGCCCAGCCGTAGCCGGTGAAGCCCTTGGAGGTGAACCAGCCGTCGGTCCAGTCGCCCATAATCATCATGCCGCCCTTGCCGCTGACCAGGTATTCACCCGCGCCGTCCCAGGTCAGAGCCGGGTGGTCGGGGTTGGCGTAGCTGAGCATCATCTTGAAGTTTTCCAGGGCCTCGGTAACTTTGGGGTCCATCCAGGAGGTTTCGCCCGTCCAGAGGCCGCGGTAGCCGTCGGCACCCAGGGTGCCGGCCAGGACATCTTCAAACACGTGGGCGGCTTCCCAGCCGTCCTTGGTGCCGATGACAAACGGCTGAACGCCGGCGGCCTGCAGTTTGTCGGCCACTTCCTTGAACTCGGCAAAGGTGGTCGGCGGGGTCAGGCCGTTGGCTTCAAAGACGGCCTTGTTGTACCACAGCACGTTGGAGCGGTGGATGTTGGCCGGAACGCCCCAGTAGTGGCCCTTGTATTTCAGCAGTTGCAGGAGGTCCGGCGGGAAGACTTCTTCCAGCCCTTCGGAGGCGTAGATGTCGTCAACCGGGTCCAGGTATTTTTCCGGGCTGTAGGTTTCCACTTCCAGACCGGCGTGGAGCTGGAAGGTGTCGGGGGGCGCGCCGCCCACCAGGCGGGTGGCAAGCTGGGCCTTGAAGTTGGTCCCCGCGCCGCCGGCGACCGTGGCGTTGACGATTTCAACGTCCGGGTAGAGCTGTTTGTACACTTCAAACATACCGTTCAGGCCTTCGGCCTCACCGCCGGCAGTCCACCAGCTACCCACAACCAGCTGGCCCGACGCGCCGCTGGCGAACAGTTCACCCACGTTGAACATGGTGGGGTCAAAGCTGGCCATGAAGGCTTCGGCTTCTTCTTTGGACGGGATGCGCAGTTTGGCCCCGACTTCAATCTGGTCGGGGTTGTCAATTTTGGCGTATGAGGGGTCTTCGGCGTGGGCCTTGTTGGTGGCCGACATAATGGCCCAGTAAGCGTTGACATCGCCGTAGAATTTATCGGCCAGCTTACTCAGCCAGTCATCGGCCTGGACGATGTAATCTTCGCCCTGTGCGGGAGGGGCCGCGGCGGTCAGCGCCGCCGGCATTACAATCACCAGGATGGCTAGCAACGTCGCTACTATTAGCAGTTTCTTCATCGTAAAACTCCTCCTGTGAAAATTGTTATGAATTTGTGAGTTGGAGTGTTGGAGAGTCAGGAAACTGGACCGTTCAGGTACAATCTCTCCATCTCCAGTTTTCACCGGTTAATTGGTTGATTGTTGCGAGGTTTCCTACCTCCTTTCTGCGATGTGAGATGATGGTGTTAGAGGAATTTCGAACAAAATTTGGCAGAGAGGAAATATTGTGCAACGTGTGCACAAACTGAATTTTAGCACTTTCTTTTTGAACCGTCAATCCGTAATATGGCGTAGAGGCTGTCCGAAATTTTTTGGGGGAAATGGGGGGAAATCCCCCTGTGTGTCCAGATTATAGAAAATCCTGGACACACCCGATGGGGTAGAGTGTGTGTATCTCAGCCGTGTCTGGAATATTCACACCAGCAACACATATTTTACCGCAGAGACGCGGAGGCCGCAGAGAAAAAAGAAATTTTGTGGTCACTCTGCGCCTCTGCGGTGCAGAAATCACCCGACTTTTTCTCCGGTAGCGTTGGACGAAGCCTGGCCTGACGTTCAAACGTCAGGCTAAACGGCTCAAGGACGTTAAAACGTCCTGAAAATAAGACCTTAAGGGCGCTTCAGCGTCCTTAAACCATTCAGCCCGGCGTTTTTAACGTCGGGCCAACTCAGGTGCGACGCACTTTGACGGGAAAGAAGCGACCTTCCGGA
>RFJV01000083.1 GCA_003694775.1 Chloroflexota bacterium
ATCGTCAATCGTCAATCGTAAATCGTCAATCGTCAATCGTCAATCGTAAATCGTAAACCGTTACCGTCTTCGACTGCCGCGGCGCCGGCGGCTGGGAGAATCGGATTCGCTTTCTTCGCTGGTCGCGGCCCGGTTGCGGGCCAGCACCTCTTCCAGGGGGGGCGGGGTAAAATCGGCCAGGCTGTTTTTGAGCGCGGCGATGTGCTCCGGCGTACTGCCACAGCATCCGCCCATCATCTTGACGTGCTGTTCGCCAAACAGCCGGGCATATTCGGCCATAATTTCCGGGGTGACATCGTACACCACTTCAATCCCGTCCTCGGTGTGAGGCAGGCCGGCATTGGGCTTGACAATGAGGGTGGCCTCCGGCACGGCAGTGCGCATGGCCTTGATGGCCTCCAGGTTCTCCTGCAGGGTGCGTCCGCAGTTGGCCCCAACCGCCAGCACGCCCATCGGCCACAGCTCCCGGATGGCGTCTTCGGGACGAACGCCCATCATTGTCCGTCCGTTCATATCGAAGCTCATGGTGATGGTCACCGGCAGGTCGGTGGCCTGGCGCGCCCCTTCGATGGCCGCTTTGGCTTCCTGCAGGTCGCTCATCGTTTCGATGTGGATGCCGTCCACCCCACCTTCGGCCAGGGCCGCGGCCTGCTCGGCAAAATATTCCACCGCCTTTTCGTAGGTCAGCTCGCCCATCGGCTCCATCAGCAGGCCCGTTGGCCCCATCGACCCCAGCACCAGCACCTCATCACCGGCCACTTCCCGCGCCAGCCGGGCCGCGGCAATGTTGATTTCGCGCACCAGATGGCCGCGGCCCTCCATATCCAGCCGCGGGCGCGTACCGCCAAAGGTGTTGGTCAAAATGGCATCGGAGCCGGCCTCAATGTAGCTCTGGTAATGCTTTTTGACCGCCTCCGGATTTTCCAGGTTCCACACTTCCGGAGCCATCCCTGCCGGCAGACCCATCTGCTGGAGTTGGGTTCCGGTTGCTCCGTCCATCACCAGGATGCCCGGCTCCGACAGTTTTTTGCGTAAATCTGGCATAGCTCTATCCCTCGCAAAATATGGTTTGGAGATTGGAGATTGGTGATTGGTGGCTGTCCCTTTCTCCCTGATAGACCATTATAGCATCAACCGACCAACTCACAAACTATCTACGTTCCAGTCCCGGGTGTGTTTCATTTTTTTGGGAACCGGAGCCGTCCACGAAATTTTCACGAATACACGAATAAACGAATGGACGAATGGACGAATAGAAGACATGGCAGAAAAACATTCGTTTATTCGTAATTTCGTGGTTTCGTAAATTCGTGTTGTATTCGCGGACGGCCAGAAACGCAAAATCCGTCCCCGGCTCTGCCGGGACAGGCAAAAATTTGAAACGCATCCCTTTCCAGCTTGTCTCTGGCGGTGTCTTCGGGTAAAATCCGGCTTATGAACGAACCCATTACCATTCTGAGCCTGGTCAGTTTTAGCGACGAACATCTGGACAAACTGCGGGCCGTATCCCCGCAGGTGGAGGTGCACCAGCACACCGCGGCCCATTTTGACGACCTGCCGCCCGACCTGCCCCCAAAAGTACAGATTCTGTACGGCTGGGGAAAATACCTGGCCGAGGCGCACCGGTTTCCCCGCCTGCGCTGGATACAGACCCACAGCGCGGGCGTCGATGCCCTGCTGGACAAACCGGTCTGGCAGAGCGACGTGCTGATTACCAGCATGAACGGTATCCACGCCGTTCCGATGGCCGAGCATGCCCTGGCCCTAATGCTGGCCTTTCGCTGGAACTTGCGCCGAATGTTCAACCTGCAAACCCGCGCCGAGTGGCCCAAAGACCGCTGGGCGCTGTTCGCCCGGCCAGAACTGCGGGGCAGTACCCTGGGCATTGTGGGCTACGGCGCGATTGGCCGGGAACTGGCCCGGCAGGCGGATGCCCTGGGGATGCGCGTCCTGGCGACCAACCGCACCGGCGAACGGCGCTTCTACCAGGGCTACAGCGTCCCCGGTACGGGCGACCCCGCGGCCCGGATTCCGGAGCAGATTTACCCCACCGCCCGGCTGGTCGAAATGCTGACCCGGTGCGATTATGTGGTGGTGGTGGCTCCGCTGACCCCCGAAACCCGCGGCCTGTTCGGTCTGAAGGCCTTCGCGGCGATGAAAGAGTCCGCGGTCTTCATCAACCTGGGCCGCGGCAAACTGGTCGACGAGGCCGCGCTGGTGGAGGCCCTGCAGAAAGGGTACATCGCCGGGGCCGGCCTGGACGTGTTCCAGACCGAACCCCTGCCGCCGGACAGTCCGCTGTGGCAGATGGACAATGTCATCATCTCGCCCCACGTGTCCGGCTTTACCCCCCTCTACGACGAGCGGGCCAGCGACCTGTTTGCCGAAAACCTGCGCCGCTTTCTGGCAGGTCGCCCTATGATTAACCTGGTGCAACGGGAGAGAGGCTATTGATTAAAGGAATAATTTTTGACCTGGGGAGCACACTTTTGCGCTTCACCGGCGATTACGGCGAAGTGGCCCGTGAGGGCGCGGAGGCTATGGCCGACTGGTTTTTGAAAAAGAAGCATATCAGGCTGGACCGGGAGGCGCTGGTCGAGGCGTTTATCAGCGAGCGGGCCGCGGGCCGGGTGCTGGCCTACCAGACCCAGATGGAGGTTACCGCGGAGCAGAGTCTGCGGGAGGCTCTGCGCAAAATCGGCGCGCCGGATACTGCGGAGGCCCTGCTGACCCCGGCTATCAAGATTTACTTTGCCCCG
>RFJV01000523.1 GCA_003694775.1 Chloroflexota bacterium
CCCCGCCGCCGCCCACCATCACCACCACGACCACGGCGACGCCCACCACCGCCCCCGTCGTTACCCTGACGGTCACCGCAACCCCTGAGGTCACGTCTACCCCCGCGGTCACCACCACCCCGGCCATTACCGCCACCCCAACGGTTACGGTAACCCCGGAAATCACCGCCACGCCAACCGTCACCGCCACGCCAACCATCACCGCCACGCCAACCATCACCACCACGCCAACCATCACCACCACACCGACCGTCACCGCTACACCGGTGGTCACGGCCACGCCGACTATCACTGCTACGCCGGTCATAACGGCGACCCCGGAAATTACAGCCACTCCGGAAATCACAGCGACCCCCACCATTACCCCCACGCCGCCGGCTCCACGGGCCGCGGTGGCTTCGTACCAGCTTCAGTTGATTGTCCGCGAATACAATTCCGGCGCGCCGATTGAAGATTTTGCCTTTTTGATTAATGAGGATAACACCGGCAACCCCAACAATCCCAACAACCTGCCTTCCACAACCGGCATGGCCAGCCACAGCCCCGTAGTGGCGACTGGCGTTATCACACCCGGTACGCCCAACGCCGGCTCGCCTGGCTCGTACCAGATTCAGGTGCCGGAAATCAACACCACCATCCCCGGCGAAATCGACCGCTACCTGATTACCGTCCGGGCGGCAGGTTACAAGGTGGGCGGTACACACTTCAACGCCAACAGCCAGGTGGTGCTGGTCGAACTGGTGAAAGACCCTCTGCCGCTTTCTACCCTGCGCGTGCATGTTTTCCATGACAACCACCCCGTCAACGGTGAAAACGATATTCCGGTGGAGCAGGGTATTCCCGGCTTCCACGTTATCATCGAAGACACCGTCGGCGAGCTGACCGTGGACTGGTTTGGCAACCCCTTGTGTACCAACTATGTCCGCGACGGCAACGGCAATATCCAGTTCGACGGCAACGGCGACCCCATCATCGACCCGGCCAATCCCGGCGGCTACTGTGTTACCGATGCCAACGGCGACCTGGTTATCGACACCCTGCCGCGCGGCAAGTACGAAATTATTGCCTCTCCGCCCGACGGCACCGACTGGGTGCAAACAACCACCATCGAGGGGACACCCGTCATCGATGCCTGGCTCGAAGAAGGCAGTAGCGGCTTCAGCCCGCGGGAAGGCTTCCAGACAGCCGGGGTGTGGATTGGTTTTGTCCGCCCCATGGATAACTGGAACGACCCGGCTGTGCCGGGACGCATCAGCGGCACCGTCCGGACTATCGAGGAATGGACGCCGCCCGAACCCCCCGCACCGCCGCTCAAGCTCACCGACCCCGTAGACCGCCCCTGGATTGCCCTCACCGACATCGGCGGTACGGATGAGCAGGTCTACCTGGGCCGCGGCAACCCGGACGGTACATTTGTCATCGACAACGTGCCCGAAGGTCTCTACCAGATGGCTATCTGGGATGAAAACCTGGACTACATCATCGCTTTTTACACCGTCCAGATTCCGGAAACGCCCCAGTTTGATATTGACAACAACCCCCAGACCGTCCATATGAACGCCTACAACCCCAACGGCGATGGCGTCGGTATTCCGCGCTGGTTTGGCTGGTTCTCCGGGCATGTCTTCCAGGACCTCAACAAAAACGGTCTCTACGAACCCGGCGAACCCGGTATCCCCAATGTGGAACTGCTGATGCGCTTCCGCGACGGCAGTATTCGCTACACCACTATCACCGATAACAACGGTTACTACGAGTTCCCCGAAGTGTTCGAGCTGGAGAAGTTCTACGTAACCGAGGTGGGCTTCACCAACATGGGTATTACCGGGGCCACACTCCATAATGAGCTGAACATTTACGACCCCAACGACCCATCGACCTACACCCGCTTCCCCGACGTGCTGACCGTGACCAACCTGAACTGGGCCGCCAAGCGCACCATAGTGGATTGGGGCAAGTATCCCTACGATGTGGGCGAAAACGGCGGCATCTCCGGCATTGTCCAGTATGCCACCACCCGCAATGAGTTCGACGCCCACCTGCAGGCAACCGAGGATTACGAACCCGGTATCCCGGATGTCACCGTCAATCTGTATGCCTACAGCGGCGACCCGGCCAACCCCATCGGCCAGTTCCTCCAGAGCACCCAAACCGACCACTACCAGCATCCCACCGGCTGTGACGCCACCGACTCCCTCGGCAACCCCATCCCCGACCCGCTGAATATGGGGCCAAACTGCATCGAAGTGCCCAATATTTCCAACGAGGTCAAGGATGGTGTGTTCGACGGCGGCTACGCCTTCGACGGTCTGCCACCCGGCGATTATATCGTGGAAGTGGTTCCACCGCCCGGCTACAAGATTGTGACCGAGGAAGACCTGAATACCGCCGACGGCAACGCTTTACAGCCGGCCCTGCCGCCTTCGGGCTGTGTGGGCGACCTGTTCCAGCCACAAGTTCCCGACCAGTACGACAGCCCCTTTGATGCCTTCAATGACGACGGAACCTACAAACCGGGGCGGGAAAACCTGTTCAGGCACTTGTGCGATAAGAAGTTTGTCACCCTGCACGACAGGCAGAACGCCGGTACCGACTTTTACCTGATGACCGACAACGCCGTGCCCATTCCCGGACGCATCTACGGCTTCCTGCTCGACGACCTGAACATCGAAACCAGCCGCGACAAAATCTACTACGGCGAAAAGCGGGGCGTGCCCCATACGCCGGTTGGTATCCGCGACTTTACGGGCCGGCTCATCACTATGCTGGAAACGGACGAAAACGGCATCTTTGAGGTGCTCCTGCCCTCTACCTATGTTGCCGACTGTCCTATCCCGTCCGGTGTTTGCCCGGCGATGTACCTGGTGGTGGGCAACGACCCCGGCGACCCCGGCAACCCCACCCCCAACTACAACCCCAACTACCAGACCATCACCTTTGTCTTCGATGTCTGGCCCGGAAAAACCACCTACGCCGATGTGGCGGTCTTCCCCATCACGGCCTTTACCCCCTTCCCCGGTGGACAGTTCGGCCAGCCGGCGATGTGCGGTCTGGCCCCGGATGAACCCCAGCTTTACTTTGTGGACCGGGTCTTCTACCATATCGCCAACGGCGCAGACCCCAACCTGACTATCACCGGCGCCGGCTTTGGCGCGACGCAGGGCACGGTTACCCTGGGCGGGGTGGAACTGCCGGTAGAAAGCTGGACCGATACCGCCATCACCGTGGACCTGCCAACCAACGGCGACGCCAACAGCGGCCCCAATGCCGACCATCCCGGCGCTACCGTCCCCGACCCCGGCCCGCAACAGCTCCTGATTACCGCGGCCAACGGCAAGGTCAGCCCCAACGGCCTGACCATCCACGTCCGCGGCCCCGGCTACGACCCGCCCCGGCTGGTCGTGCCCACCCAGTATCCCACCATTCAGGACGCGCTCAACGCGGCAGAAGATGGCGACCTGGTCATCGTGGAGCCGGGGGTCTACATCGACCCGTTCACCGTTGACAAGGCGGTGAAAATCCAGGGGTACGGCCCCGGCGCACCCGACGGCCTCGGTACAGGCGGGTCGGTGCTGGACCAGCGGTTTATCCTGAACGCCATTGGCTTCCAGTTTGTCAACGTGGACCCCACCGGCGACTACAATCCGCAGATTGACGGATTCCTGATTGCCAATGCCCGCGATGAGCAGGACATCGGCGGCGGACTGCATGTCAACAGCAACACCAATGGCGTGGAAATCAGCAACAACGTTATCCGCACCAACGGCGGCAACTTTGGCGGCGGTATCACCATCGGACAGCCGTACCTGGGCGATAACAACAACGATAACGTTTCTATCCATCACAACCGCATCCACAACAACGGCGGTATCAGCCTGGCCGGCGGCCTGGGTATCTTCAACGGCGCCGACAACTACGAAATCGCCTACAACGACATCTGCGGTAACTACTCCGGCGAATACGGCGGCGGCATCTCCCACTTTGGCCTCAGCCATAACGGGAGCATCCACCACAACCGTATCTACTACAACAACGCCTTTGACGAAGGCGGCGGTATCATCGTGGCCGGTGAACTGCCCATCCCCCAACCCGGACAGCCCCTGCCGCTGACCAACGGCGCCGGCGCTGTAGACATCTACAACAACCTGGTGCAGGCCAACCTGTCCAATGACGACGGCGGCGGCATCCGCCTGCTCCAGCCGCTGGACTATTCCATCAACATCTTCAACAACGTGGTGGTCAACAATGTCTCTACCGACCTGGGCGGCGGAATTGCCCTGGACGATGCGTCGAACGTGACTCTGGTCAACAACACCATCGCCCGCAATACCAATACCTCCACCGCCGAAGATAGCGACGGACTGCCGCACGCCGCCGGCCTTGTTTCCGAAGGCTACAGCCTGCCCTTCACCAACTACCTGGAAGGCAAGCAGGCCGGCTCGTCGGCCCCCGGTTATCCGGACCCGGTGATGTTCAACAACATCTTCTGGGAAAATCAGGCCTATACCTGGGATGCCACCACTCTGACCCTCAACTTCGACAGTATCCGCGACATCGAGGTCTTCGGCGCGGTCGGCACGCTGACCGGCGAAACCGACCCCACCAACCTGATTGGCGTTGACCCGCTGTTCGTGTCGCCGTACGACACCCAGCTAACGGCCACCGTCTTCCGGATGGAACCGAACTTCATCGATGTAAAAATGGTAACGGTTGGCCTGCCGCTCTCCCAGCAGGGCGACTACCACATCCAGACCGGCTCGCCTGCCGAAGACGGCGGTATCGACCAGGTGGCAGGAGTGTACGCCCCCTGCGACGACTTCGATGGCGACGGTCGCCCGTACAACGGTGCACACGACATCGGCGCGGACGAGCTGGTGAACGGAACTCTCGGCCCGTGCGTGTCGCCTGGCGCAGGCTACGGCGTGGTGCTCTCGCCCGGACAGGATGTCCAGCTAACCGTGCCGCTGGCAACCCAGGCCGTGCTGAACCATACCGTGACCAACATCGGCGGTCTGCCCGACGCCTACAACCTGTCGGTCACGGTGACGGCTTCGGACGCCAGCGTGTGGACGGCCACGGTTGACCCGGCCACGACCGGTACACTCAACCCCGTTGAAAACGAGGCGGTGCAGGTCACGGTTCCCATTCCGGCCGGCGTTATCAGCGGCACGGTGGCAACCGTTACCCTGACCGCGGTCTCGGACAGCGACCCGGCTGTCACGGCCTCGGTCATCGACACCATCACCGTGCAGACCACCACCCTGGCGGTTCTGCCGCAGGCCACCTTCTATCTGTCTACCCAGCGGAATGCCAGACAGCTTGGCAGTTTGACCCGCGTGCGCAATGAAGACATTGTCGGCTTTGATGAGACGATTGGCGACTACATTATGGTCTTCGATGGCTCCGATGTGGGCATCGGCGGCACAGACGTAGACGCCTTCGACATCCAGGTGGGCAATGGCGGCATCGTCACCCAGATACTGATGTCCTTCCGGGCCGAAACAACCCTGCCGGGTGTTGGGGTGGTAGACGATTCCGACATCGTCAGCTTTGTGCCGACCTCGCTGGGTGAGGTAACTGCCGGAACGTTCTCCCTGTTCTTCGATGGCTCGCAGGTGGGCTTGACCACCAACGGCGAGGATATCGACGCCCTGCACCTGCTGGAAGGCGACCTGCTGGTCATCTCCACGGTCGGGACGGCCCGTGTACCGGTTGATACAGTGAACGGCGGCGGTACGGTGGTTGCCCGTGATGAAGACCTGCTCCTGTACCAGATGCAGGACCCGCAGGCCCCCAGCGCCGCGGGCGGTACATGGAGCCTCTACTTCGATGGCTCCGACGTTGGCCTGGCAACCAGCTCCAGCGAGGACATCGACGCGGTCTACGTTGCCCCCGATGTGACCGAAATCTTCTTCTCCACAGTGGGCAATGTGGGCGTGACCGGTACTGCCGGGGTAGATGAAGACGTGATTATCTGTGTCAGCCCGGTGACCGGCCCCAATACCGCCTGCAACGGCGACTTCGACACCTTCTTCATCGGGGCCGACTTTGGGCTGGGCACGAACGGTCAGGATATCGACGCCATCGACTTTCCGTAAGACAGCGTGCTTGCCCCGACCTTGCCGCCGCAAAGAACTGCGGCGGCAGGTCGGGACAGCCAGTACCTGGTATTAACCAAAGGAGAACAGCTATGAACCGAAAATTAATCCCTCGCAAGTACAGTCGACGAGACTTTCTGAAATGGGGTGTCCGGGGAACCCTGGGCATCGCTCTGGCCGGCAGTGCGCTGTCTACCCTTCGACCACAGCAGGCGGTTGCCGGAACAGGCCGGCCCTTCCTGACCCCCAACCCTGGCCCGGTTGCTCGACCGGACGGTCAAACAGCCGTGCGCCATCTGCGGTTTGGTGCTACCGACGGCTTCCTGTCTCTACCCGGACGCCGGGTCAACAGCCCTGCCGGCGGGGTGTATATGTTTGGCTTTGTTCTGGGAGAGGTGACCGACTCTATCGGCGACTTCATCCAGAAATACAAGGGACGCGTCCGGACACCCGCCCCCATTGTGGATGTCACCGAAAATCAGGATGTCTACATTACCCTGACCAATCTGGGTTTTGAACAGCGCCCCGACCTGGACGACTCCCATACCATTCACTGGCACGGCTTCCGCAACCCCAACTCTGTGTTCGACGGTGTGCCGGAGGTGTCCATCTCCGTACCGGTAGCCCGCGATTTTCCCTACTTCTTCCGGCCTCGTGACGAGGGAACGTATATGTACCACTGTCACTTTGAAGACACGGAGCACGTGCAGATGGGCATGGACGGTATTGTCTTTGTCCGTCCCCAGCCGGGCGCCGGAATTACCCCCTATCACGCCTACGCCGACTTTTCTACCGCCTTCGACCGGGAATACACCCTCCTGCTCAACGAAGTGGACACCATCCCCCACGACAACCTGCTGGCCGTTCAGGGCTTTGTCTGGTCGGATTACAAGCCCAACTACTGGGTTATCAACGGGCGCTCCTACCCCGATACCCTGTACACCGACCTGGATTTAGCCAACGAGGTCGACGCGGTGGCGGCGGAGCTGAAAAACCGCCAGCCCGTTTCCTCCCTTATCCAGGCCAACCCCGGCGAAAAAATCCTTCTGCGTATGGCCTCCCTGGGGTACGAACAGCACGCCATGCAGATGATGGGCATCCGGATGCGGGTGGTCGGCCAGGACGCCACTTTCCTGGGGCCGCTGGCCTACGACACCCATACCATCTACATCGGTCCCGGCGAGGCCCGCGATGCTATCTTTGTAGCTCCGCCGTACAATCCCAACCTCCCCGGCGGCACCGACGCCGCCGGCGATTACAACGTGTACTGGTTCAAAAACCGAAACTACCAGCGGTTGGTCAACGACCGGGAACCCGGTCTGGGGGGAATGATTACCCAGGTGCGTGTGTATGCCCCCAACCCCGACAACAGTCCAAGTTTACCAACCCAGGAATGGCCGAACCAGACTTTTCCTCGACCTACCGTATGACAGGGCCGGTATGAGCCTGCAAGAAAGGAGACAGAAGATGTTACGAAAACGGCTAAAATGGTCAGTGCTGGGCCTGCTGGCACTGGTGGTTGGTTTGCTGTCGGCCACCCGTCCCGGTTCTGTGTTCGGCGGTCCAACGTTTGCCCCCGCCGCTTTGCCCAATATCGGTCTGGTGTGCACCACCGGCAGTGTGTCCGGAACCCAGGTGGTCTTCAATCTGACCACGGCCACCGGCTTTTACTCCGGCCCCGACGGCAACCAGGTCTTTATGTGGGGCTTTGGCGATGCCGACAGCGGCGGCGCCTTCCAGATGCCCGGCCCGGTGCTCTGTGTTCACGAGGGGGATACGGTCACTATCAACCTGACCAACACCCTGCCCGACCCGGTTTCGCTGGTGTTCCCCGGCCAGGAGAACGTCGCCGCTGCCGGCGACCAGCAGGGCCTGTTCACCTGGGAGGCCGCGGCCAATACCGGTTCCGCTTCCTACACCTTTACCGCGGGTCATCCCGGTACGTTTCTGTACGAAAGCGGCACCCAGCCGTACAAGCAAATCCAGATGGGGCTTTACGGTATGCTGGTGGTTCGACCCGCCATGGGCGATAACTTTGCTTACAACGACCCCGACACCCAATTCCGCAACGAGTTTATGCTCCTCCTGCATGAGATTGACCCGGAACTGCACGCCAGGGTGGAGCGGGGCGAACCGTACATCGTTTCCGAGCGGCACGACCGCTACTGGACCATCAACGGCCGGTCGATGCCCGACCTGATTGCCGATAACTTTGTCGACTGGCTGAAGGGCCAGCCGTACGGGGCGCTGGTGCGGGTGGAAGCCGGCGACTCTCTGCCGGTGCTCCTGCGGTTTGCCAATGCCGGCTGGGAAAACCACCCCTTCCATCCCCACGGCAACCATATGACCGTCATCGCCCGCGATGGACAGCCTCTACCCCAGAAGTTCCAGAACTTTACCACCACCATCGGTTCCGGGCAGGCTTACGACCTGCTCTTCCGCTGGGACAATGTGGAAGCGTGGGACGTTTCCGCCAACCCCCTCCCCGTTCCCATGCCGCCCGCCGGCCCCTTCCCCGACCGCCAGAACGTGGTCTACAAGGACGGCGTGACCTTCTACAGCGGCAATCCCTATCTGGGCGAAGGTGGGGCGACAGCATACCAGGACTCGTTCCCGCCGGGAACCACGGTGTTCAACGAATGTGGCGAATTCTACTTCCCCTGGCACAGCCACGCCCTCGATGAGGTGCAGAATTTCGATGAGGGCTTCGGTGGTATGCTGACCCTGGTGCGGGTAGACCCACCGGGGGGATGCCCGTAATGGCCGCTTCCAGGCTTCCTTTGACCGAAAGGAGTTGTAAATCATGCTGAAACAATTGACCCGACTTGTTGGAACAGGAGTTCTGCTGGCCCTGGTGTGCCTGACCTTTGTCGACATGCCGGCGCTGGCGGCCCCTGCCCTGCCGGTGGAAGCAGTTCCTTCTGTCCTGGCCCGCCCGCCGGCCCAGGGTGGCATCACCCTGGAGCTGTGCGCCTCCGCCGGTTCTACCACGGTGGCCGGAGCGACCATCCCTATCTGGGGCTTCTCGGAATACAGCGGGGGGCAGTGCGGTCCGGCCCAACTGCCCGGACCGGTCTTGCGAGTACCCGCCGGGGCGCAGGTCACCATTATCCTGCACAACCAGCTTAACCGGAACACCTCCATCAACCTGCCCGGACAGACCATCACCGCGATGACCGGCGTGGACGGTACCTTTACCCGCGAGGCCGCGCCCGGCGGCACGGCCAGCTATACCTTCATCGCCGCCAATCCCGGCACCTTTATGTATGAAAGCGGCTCCCAGGCCGACCTGCAAATCCCGATGGGCCTGTACGGTGCACTCATCGTTGAGCACCCATCGGGGAACCAGGCCTACGACGCCGCTGAATCTGCCTTTGACCGGGAGGCCGTGCTGGTGCTCAGCGAAATCGACCCCAATCTCAATGCCAACCCCGACGGCTTCCACCTGCCGGAATACCATCCCATCTACTGGCTGATTAATGGCAAGGCCTACCCCGATACCGCCCCCCTGACCGTTTACCCCGGTGAGCGGTTGCTGGTCCGGTATGCCAACGGGGGCGCGGTTCACCACACTATGTCTCTCCTGGGCGTGCGGGAACTGCTGGTCGGCAAAAACGGCTATGGGCTGTCTGCCGGGGCCCAGCAGGTCAGTGTGGTGGCCGAAACAATCCCTGCCGGTGAAACCGCCGACGCCGTCATTGCCATCCCCGCCACTGCCGGCGGACAGCAGTTCCCCCTGTTCAACCGCCAGCTTCATCTGACCAACGGCCTTCTGCCGGTGGGTGATACCACCCCCCAAATCGGGGGAATGATGACCTTCATCCAGGTGCTGGACACGCTCAACTTCAACAACTACACCCTTGCTTCTTACGACCCCACCCAGGATGTCAACGCCACGGCCACCATCGAGGACGGCGGCGCTACCCTGCACCTCGAAGGCAACGGCTGGAAGAAAATCCCCTTTGCCTACAACGTTGTCAACAATGCTGGCGGCAGAACCGTGCTGGAGTTCGATTTTATGAGCACCGCGGAAGGGGAAATCCACGGCATCGGCTTTGATAACGATGATACCATCAACAATCCCATCCGGGTGTTCCAGCTTTTTGGCACCCAGAACTGGGGACTGGACGCCTTCCACAACTACACCACCGCCGATGGCTGGAAGCACTACAAAATCCCGGTGGGGCAGTTCTACACCGGCGCGATGACCCATCTGGTCTTTACCAACGACCACGATGTTCCCTCTCCCACCGCCAACAGCTACTTCCGCAATATCCGGGTGTACGAGGAGCCACCGCCTGCTCTGGTGGTCAACGGTACACCGTACGTGGTGGATACGTACGGCGGCGCTCAGGATGAAATTTCTGCTGTGTCTATCGAAAACGGCGGAACCACCCTCCGCATCACCGGCAACGGCTGGAAAAAGATAGACCTGGGAGCCTACAATATCACCCCGGCTACCGTTCTGGAATTCGACTTTGAGAGCACTGTTCAGGGCGAAATCCACGGTATCGGCTTTGATACGGACAACTCCATCAGCGCAAACCAGACCTTCCAGCTTTACGGCTCGCAGGCCTGGGGCATTCAAGCCTATCATAATTACGACCCGCTGAACGGCGTTACCCATTACTCCATCCCGGTGGGAACATTCTTCACCGGTTCGATGAACTACCTGGTGTTTGTAATGGATGATGACGCCAACAAGGCAGGCGAAAGTGTCTTTAGAAATATCACCATTACCAACTAATCCTGTTGGCGGCAGTCGCTGACCCCAAAGCGACTGCCGCCTCTCAGGACAGAGAGATGGAGGTCGCCATGCAGAGAACAATCCAAAGACAGCCGGAAGTTTACCCGGACTTATGGGAACTCATCGGAGTAGTGGCCGCGGCGCTGGCTTTTACTCTGCTGGGACTGTGGATGCTGATTTCCCAGACCATCTCTCCTGCGGTTACCTCTGCTCTGGATGCAGACCTGAATACAGACCCCCGCCTGGCGCAAACCGCCTTTGCCGCGGAAACAGGCGTCTGGATTGTGGGGGTTTCTCTGGTAGCCGGTGGGGGGATGGTCGACCTGCGCTACCAGATTGTCGACCCGGACAAGGCCGTCATTGTCCACGATGACGAAAACCCGCCCGGCCTGCTCATCGAATCCACCGGGCAGATTGTCAACACCCCCTACCACGACCATTCCGATTTCGACGCCCACCAGGCAGTCACCTACCACGAGCTGATAATGAATCCTGCCGGTGTGCTGAAAAAAGGGATGCAGGTATCGGTTTTAATTGGGCAGTCGCGGCTGGAGCATATTACCATCCATTGACGCCCTACTGCACCTGTGATTATCAATCAAGGAGCCCTGTTTTATGAAACGCCTTCCTCTTCAATGGCCCGTGCTTCTGTTTGGCCTGGTCTGGCTGGCGGTGGCGGTTTCTCCGGTAGCGGCTCACGCCCTGCTGGTGCGCTCCACCCCCGCCGACGGCGCGTCGCTCGATGCCTCGCCGGGCAGGGTGACGGCCTGGTTCAGCCAGGAACTGGACGAAGATTTCAGCACGATGCAGGTTTTCAACTCACAGGAACAGCAGGTTGACCTGGGAGACGGGGGCGTAGACCTGACCGACCCGGACCATACCTCCATGCAGGTCAGTCTGCCGGATTCTCTGCCGTCCGGTGTTTACACCGTCCACTGGTCTGCCGTCAGCGCGGAAGACGGCGACCCCAGCGAGGGGCGGTTCAGTTTTGGCATTGCCGTTGCTGTAGAAGCTGAAAGGCCGGCCGCGCCAGCGGTCAGGCCGCCGGCCTGGCTGGTCTGGCCGGGGCTTGCCGTGCTCGTCGCGGCCCTGGGGACAGCATTCTGGCTTCGCCGCCGGTCCGGGTGAACATTTGCGTGAAAAATCGCAAAGTACTGGTCTGGCCGGAAAAGTACTAGTCCGCCGGCTGGCCTCTGCCCCGCGCGGCAGTCCTTTTTTAGCCCTTTCTTTTAGTCCGGGGGGGTAACGATTCCGCCGCAAATCCTGTATCCTGAATGATGTAGGGGGCTGGCCCCAAACCCGCCCCCTGCGAACCCCGTATTTTCTCAAGAGTTGGACA
>RFJV01000524.1 GCA_003694775.1 Chloroflexota bacterium
GGGCATTGGGATGCCCCGCCTACGGGGTAAATGGCTATTTTCAGGAGAGGCAATCCATTCGTGTACCTGTCCCCGGTAGGGGGTTCGTGTTGTATTCGCCGACGGCCAGAAACGCAAAATCCGTCCCCGGTTCTGCCGGGACAGGCAAAAATTTGAAACGCACCCCTTCGTGTTTTCGTGATTGACAAAATCAACCCGGCATGGTATAATTGCCCCGTAATGCACACGTGTGCATAACATCAGGGGGATTGCCGTGCCGGTCACTATCAAGGACATCGCCAAAGCCGCCGGTGTTTCACATACCACGGTATCGCGGGCCTTACGCGGCCATTCGGCTATCAGTGCCGAAACAACCGCCCGGATACGTAAACTGGCCCAGGAAATGGGGTATACCCCCAGCGCCGTGGCCCAGAGCCTGCTGGCCCAGCGTACCCGCACCATTGGGCTGGTCATCACCACCACAGCCGACCCGTTTACCGTTCAGGTGGTTGGCGGGGTGGAGTACGTGGCCCAGACTGCCGGCTACAGCGTGTTCCTCAGCTCCTCTCACAACGACCCGGACCGGGAAATTGCGGTGGTGGAAACCTTTCATCGCCGCCGCGTGGATGCCATCATCGTTACCTCTTCGCGTCTCGGTTCCCTCTACAAGTCTCGCCTGGACAAGATTCAGGTCCCCATTGTGCTCATCAACAACCAGGAAGAAGGAGAGTACCTCTACTCTGTCGCCGTAGACGATGTGCAGGGCGCGCAGTTGGGGGTCCAGCACCTGATTGAGTTGGGCCATCGCCGCATTGGCTACGTGGGGCTGACCAACCGGCCCAAATCCAACCGCCGGCGGCGGCAGGGGTATGAAACTGCCATGAAGAATGCCGGCCTCCCGCTTGACCCATCCCTGATTTTTTCTCCTATCCCTGACCACGATATTTTTGAACGCGGCCACGAAACCCTGGAGCAGATTTTACAGCGCAATGTGACCGCCGTGTTCTGCTACAACGATTTAACTGCCATTGGCCTGTCGCTGGCGTGCCGCGACCGGGGCATTGCCGTCCCGGAGCGGTTGAGTATTGTGGGTTTTGACGACATCGACGCGGCCATGTACGTCACTCCTCCTCTCACCACAGTTCACCAGCCCCGTTTTGAGCTTGGTCAGCTAGCAATGGAAATGGTCCTCGACTTGCTGAACGGCCAGGAAGTACAGGACAAAACCGTGGCCTGCCACCTTGAGGTGCGCGGGTCTACCGCACCGCCGGCCCATTAACCCGAATACCGGCAGGCGGTGCAGACCCCATTCCAAAATCTTTTCATCGCAGAAAGGATGTCATCAATGACGACAGCCGTAAACGTTGGTTTGATTGGCGCGGGGCGGATAGGCCGGGTGCATGCCGAAAACCTGGCTTACCGCATCCCGGAAGTGAATCTGGTTGCCGTAGCCGATGTATTTCTGGAGGCGGCCCAGAAGTGCGCGGCGGATTTTGGTATCCCCACAGTCACCCAGAATCCGGAGGATATTTTCCGGGATGAATCCATCGACGCGGTGATTATCTGCTCCAGCACCGATACCCACGCCCGCTTCATTGCCGACGCGGCCCGCGCCGGCAAACACATCTTCTGTGAAAAGCCCATCGCCCTGGACCTGCCAACCATCGATGAGGCCCTGCAGGCCGTGGCCCAGAACGGCGTCAAGCTCCAGCTTGGCTTCAACCGCCGGTTCGACCCGAACTTCAAGGCGGCACGGGATATGGTGGTCGAGGGGAAAATTGGCGACCCGCATATTGTGCACATCATTTCCCGCGACCCGGCCCCGCCGCCCATCGAATATATTAAGGTTTCCGGCGGTATTTTCCTGGACCAGACCATCCACGATTTTGACATGGCCCGCTTCTTGATTGGCAGTGAGGTGGAAGAAGTCTACGCCATCGGCGGGGTGCGGGTAGACCCGGCCATTGGCGAGGCCGGCGACATCGACACCGCGGTTATTACTCTGCGGTATGAAAACGGCGTCATCGGCACTATCGACAACAGCCGCCAGGCCGTGTACGGCTACGACCAGCGGGTAGAGGTGTTCGGTTCAAAAGGGGCCGTGGTGGTGGGCAACAGAACGCCCCACACCGCCGTATACAGCAGTGCTGAGGGTGTCCAGTCGGCCAGGCCGCTGTACTTTTTCCTGGAGCGGTATATGGATGCCTATCTGGCGGAAATGCGGGCTTTTGTGGACTGCATCATCAACGATACCGAACCGCCGGTGACCGACATCGATGGCCGCATCCCTGTAGTGATGGGGCTGGCGGCCTGGAAATCGTACCGGGAAAAGCGCCCGGTCCGGCTGGCCGAAATTGGATGAGCGGGACTGTGCCGGCGGGTATCCATCCGCTGGCGCGGGTCGCCATAGAAAGGGGGTGAGGCCGCGGCTAAAAAGTAAAATGCAGTTCAATGGTCTGGGAATGTCGGTTAATAAATATTGATAGTTTAAAAGGAGGAAAGTTCAATGAGTTTCAAAAAAGTTGCCGGTTTGCTGTTGCTTATGCTGGTGTTCGGTATAGTTGCCGGCTGTGCCGGGACACCGGAAAAGGTTGTAGAGACCGTAGAGGTTGAAAAGGTTGTCACCGTAGAGGTGGAAAAACCGGTCGAAGTGGAGAAGGTTGTCACCAAAGAGGTGGAGAAGATTGTCACCGTGGAGGTGGAAAAACAGGCCGAAGAACAGCCGCAGGTGATGCAGAGCGGTCTGGTCATCGGGATGGCGGTGCACTCTAACCCCGCCGAAGACAGCTTCTGGGGCGTGGTGGAAAAGGGTGCCCAGGATGCCGCCGCCGCCCTGGGGGTCGAGCTGAAATCCGGCGGTAACAGCGACCCCGCAGTGCAGGCCCAACTGGTGGAAACTTACATCAGCGACAAGGTGGACGGCATCATCGTGTCGCTGGCGAATCCTGATGCCATGCGCGACTCGGTGACCAAGGCGGTGGAGGCGGGCATTCCCGTTATCACCATTAACTCCGGCGTGGATGTGTACAAGGAGCTCGGTGCACTGACCCACGTGGGCCAGACCGAATTTGTGGCCGGACAGGGTGCCGGTGAAAAGTTCAACGAGGCCGGGGCCACCAAGGTGCTGTGCGTGATTCACGAAGAAGGCAACATCGGCCTGGAAGAACGGTGTGACGGTCTGACCGACACCTTTAGCGGTGAGGTGGAGCGCTTCAACGTTGCCACCACCGGTACGCGTGACCTGGCCGGTACGCTGGCGGCCATCCAGGACAAGCTCATCTCCGATGATTCTATTGACGCCGTGATGACCCTCAACCCCGACGTAGCCGGCGCGGCTCTGGATGCCATCAAGGCCGCCGGCGGCGACATTATGCTGGCAACCTTTGACCTCAGCCCCGCGGTGCTGGATGCGCTGGAAGCCGGCGACATGCTGTTTGCCGTGGACCAACAGCAGTACCTGCAGGGCTACCTGCCGGTGGTGTTCCTGTACCTGTACAACACCAACCTGAACGTGGTGGGCGGCGGCCAGCCCGTGCTGACCGGTCCCGGCTTTGTGACGGCTGAAAACGCCGCCGCGGTGAAGGACCTGGCGGCTGCCGGAACCCGCTAGTGTGATGCATTGTTAGTTTCTTTGTGCGGGGCAAATATTTTGCCCCGCACAAAATTGTCTGGCGCGTGAAGAGATAGGCAACCTATGCGAGGAGGATATTCATGACAACTGGCACAATTGGCGCGGCCAGAGCCGACGAACGGATGGCCGAACTAGGAATGGCACGCAAGATTTTCCGCCGGCCAGAGGTGGGGGCAGTTATCGGCGCGGCAGTGGTGTGGCTCTTTTTTGCCGTGGTCGCCCCCGAAAACTGGATTTCGGTGCGGGGGGTCGCCAGAATTTTGGACCCGTCATCCACGCTGGGCATTATGGCTGTGGCCGTGGCTTTGCTGATGATTGGCGGTGAGTTCGACCTGTCTACCGGGGTGATGACCGGCACCGCTGGCCTGATTGCCGGTCTGCTGGCTACAGAGCTGGGAATGAACATCTGGCTGGCAATGTTTCTGGCCCTGGTATTTGCCCTGGCCGTGGGCTATATCAACGGCCTGATGGTGATTAAAACCGGTCTGCCCAGCTTTATCGTTACCCTGGCGACCTTCTTTATCCTGCGAGGGGCAAATGTCGGCGTTACCCGTCTGCTGGTGAACCAGGTGCGGGTGGGCGGCATTGATAAAGCAACCGGTTTTGAGGCGGCGCGTCTGGTTTTTAATACGGAAATTTCTATTTGGGATACCGAGTTCCGGACAACGATTATCTGGTGGCTGGTGCTGACCGCCCTGGCAACCTGGGTGCTCCTGCGTACCAAGTATGGAAGCTGGATTTTTGCCGTGGGCGGCGATGCCAACGCGGCCCGCAACGTGGGTGTCCCCTCCGACCGGGTAAAAATTGCCCTGTTTATGACCACCGCCGGCGCGGCCTGGCTGGTTGGCATTATGAACGACCTGCGCCTGCGCTCTGCAGTTGCCAGCCAGGGGATTGGGCAGGAGTTTGTGTACATCATTGCCGCAGTGATTGGCGGCTGTCTGCTGACCGGCGGCTACGGCTCCGCGGTCGGCGCGGCGGTGGGCGCGGTTATCTTTGGCATGGCCCAGGTGGGGATTGTATTTGCCGGCTGGGATACCGACTGGTTCTTCTCCTTCCTCGGCATTATGCTGTTGGCGGCTGTGCTGGTCAACAACTACACCCGCAAACGGGCCGAAGCCGTGACGGTGGCGGTGGCAAAATCCCGGAAAGAAGAGGATGAGGAGGACTGACCATGGCAGACAAACAGCCCATTCTGGAAGTACGCAACATTACTAAACTGTTTGGCAGTGTGATTGCCCTGAGCAACGTGTCGGCCAAAGTATATCCGGGAGAGGTCACCTGCTTGCTGGGCGATAACGGCGCGGGCAA
>RFJV01000525.1 GCA_003694775.1 Chloroflexota bacterium
GCCTACCCAGAGGGGTTTTTCGGATAGATTCTAGACTTGCGGCAGGCTGAACAGCAACTCAAAACTGCAGTAGCGAGGAAAGTATACCAGAGGCAAAAAGGGGGAGCAAATAAAGGCTGGTGCAGGGTTGTCAGTCAAGAGGATTTTTATTCGACTTTGCGGAAGTTATCGTCTATAATAATGAAGGGGAGACTACTAAACCGCTTTTCGTTTTTCATCTGCGGCAAAGGTACACCAAACCTGGGCCATTCACCGCTTTATACCCACCTGACTACCACCTGCTCACTTTTCCCAGCGTTTGCAAATAAGAGGGAACCGTAGGGCGACATTAATGTCGCCCCACAAGGGATATTTTATACGAGGCGGAATGAATTTCAGCCAGCGGCGAGATTTCGTCGTCAATCCTTATATTGCCGGCTCGCCCGTTAAAGACGCGGCGATGTTCTTTGGCCGCGAGGATGTGTATGCCTGGCTCCGACAGCACCTGCGCGGGGCGTACCAGGATAATGTCATTGTGCTGTACGGTGAGCGGCGTAGCGGTAAAACGTCTATCCTGTACCAGATGGAGCGGGGTCTGAACGATGACCGCTACATTCCGGTTCTGCTCGACCTGCAAGGGATGGGTCTGGAAGGGATGGCCGGGTTTCTGTGGGAAATGGCGCGCAAAATCATCCTCACCCTGCGCCACGTAGACGGAATGCCCGCTTTCGACCGTCCCCGGCGGGAGGCGTTCGAGACCAGCCCCCGCCAGCAGTTTGAAGAGGTGTTTCTACCGCCCATTCGTGAGGCGCTGGGAGAACGCCGGCTCCTGCTGATGTTCGACGAAACCGACCGCCTGGCGGAAAAGGTTGGCGATGGGTCGCTTCCGGCAGGGGTGTACGACTACCTGCGGGCCTTGATTCAGCAGTCCAGCCATCTCAATTTTCTGTTTACCATTGGCCGGCGGCTGGAAGGGGGACAGGGCAGTGGGTCGTCGCTGTTCAACCTGGCCGTGTACCGCAAGATTAGCTTTCTGGATGCAGATTACGCCGAAGACCTGATTACCCGTCCGGTGGCGGAGTACTACTCGTACACGCCTCAAGCCGTAGAAAAAATCCTGCAGTTGACCGGCGGACAGCCGTACTACACCCAACTGCTGTGCCATAACCTGTTTACCCGCTGGTCCCAAACCCGGCCCGCCCAGCTGGATGTTTCCGATGTGGAAGCCGTCCTGCCCGATGTGCTGGAACAGGGGACGCCCAATTTCCAGTTTGTATGGGAAGACTCCTCGCCGGTGGAAAAGGCCGCGCTGGCGGCAATGGCCCACACCGCGCCCCGGTTTCGGGGTGGGGTAATGCGGCGCAATCTGGAGCGAACGCTGGCGAGAGTGCGGCTGTATCCCCCCGAAGCAGACCTGACGACCGGTCTGAAATACCTGTTTGAACGGGACATTCTGAACGAGCGGGAGCCGTACGAGTTCCGGCTGGGGCTGGTTCACCTGTGGCTGGCAAAATACAAGCAGTTGGAATGGGTGTCGGAGGAGCTGGGCGACACCGCACGAGAATGGGAGGAACAGGAGCGGCTTCGACAGGCCAGGGCGGCCAAACCGGCGGAAAAAATCCGGCGCTGGGTGGCCGCGGGGCTGGCGGTGGTCAGCATCATCTTACTGGGCGCGGTGTACCAGCTGGTCACCCGGATACAGGAAGTCCGGCAGGAAAGCAGTGCGGCCTTGAGCGCGGCAGAAATTCGCCGGGCCACGGAGGCCGCCCGCTACGAGGCCACGGTGGCCGCGGCCAGCACCGAAGTGGCCCGCCTGCAGGTATCGGACAGCCCGCAGATAGCCGCGGCCCGCGCTACGGCCCAGGCGGCAGAAGCCATGGCCGCGATTGCGCTGGCCCAGATTACCGCCACGGCCCAGCACGAAGCCGTTCTGACCGCCCAGGCCGCGGACGCAGACAGCGCGGCGACTGCTCCATCCCCAACACCAACCC
>RFJV01000526.1 GCA_003694775.1 Chloroflexota bacterium
ACCGGCAGTAGCCCCAGGTCTGCCTGACCAGACTCGACGGCTTGAAACACCTTTTCCAGCGAGCGGCAGGACAGGGTGGGTGTGTCGGGGCCAAAAAACTGAAAGATGGCGCTCTCTGAATACGCGCCCCGGATTCCTTGAAAAGCGACGGTTGGCATAGCTTCCCCCAATGAACGAGCGGTGTTTGAATTTCCGCTCATTATATCCCGATTGGGTCAGATTGCACAAACGGCAAAATATTATGAGCTTCCTGCCGATTTGTGGTATAATCTGAATGTCGTTTCGCCAGAATCCCACTGCGAAATCAAATAAAAAATCTGGATTGCGAGGAGGCTCCATGTGAAACTTCACGAATACCAATCAAAACGTATCTTTGCCGAGTACGGCATCCCTATTCCCAGGGGCGATGTCGCGGCAACGCCGGTGGAAGCCCGCGAAATTGCCAAAGAGCTGGGCGGGCCGGTGGTCATCAAGAGCCAGGTGCTGGTCGGCGGGCGGGGTAAAGCCGGCGGGGTAAAGCTGGCTAAAACCCCGGACGAGGCCGAGCAGGTCGCCAAGAAAATCCTCGGTATGGACATCAAGGGGCTGACCGTGGAGAAGGTGCTGGTCGACCAGGCCGCGGATATCCGGGACGAGATTTACCTGGGTGTCGTTATCGACCGCGCCCGGCAGAAACCGGTCATCATTGCCTCGGCGGAGGGCGGCGTGGAAATCGAAGAAGTGGCCCGCGTAAACCCGGAGGCCATCATCCGCCTGCCGGTTGACATCCGGATGGGGTTGATGGACTTTCAGGCCCGCGACCTGGCCTTTGGCCTGGGCCTGAAGCGAGACCACGTCAACCAGTTCGTCCGCATCGTCAAAGGGCTTTACCAGGCTTTCATCAATACCGACGCCAGCCTGGCCGAAATCAACCCCCTGGTTGTGACCGGTGAAGACTCCCTGCTGGCTGTGGACGGCAAAATTGTGCTGGACGACAACGCTCTCTACCGCCACCCCGACCTGGCCGAACTGCGCGACAAACAGGAGGAAACACCCGCCGAACGGGAGGCCCGCGCCGCCGGTTTGAGCTACGTCAAGCTGGATGGTGAAATCGGCTGTATGGTCAACGGGGCCGGCCTGGCGATGGCGACGATGGACATCGTCAAGCATTACGGCGGCGAGCCGGCCAACTTCCTGGACATCGGCGGCGGGGCCAAGGCCGATAAAGTGGCCGCGGCTCTGCGCATCATTCTGAGCGACCCCAAGGTCAAGGCTGTTCTGTTCAACATTTTCGGCGGCATCACCCGCTGTGACGAAGTGGCAAAAGGGATTCTGGCCGCGCTGGAAGAAGTCAACACCAATGTTCCGATGGTGGCCCGGCTGGTCGGCACAAATGAGGAAGAGGGCCGGCAAATTCTGGCCGCGGCCAGCTTCCCCAGTGCATCCACTCTTGGCGAGGCGGCAGAAAAAGTGGTCGCCCTGGCAAAAGGAGCGTAAGAGGATTACATCATGAGCATCCTGGTAGGAAAAGATACCCGATTACTTGTGCAGGGAATTACCGGCCGTGAGGGCGCCTTCCATACCCAGCAAATGCTGGATTACGGCACCAACATTGTCGCCGGTGTGACCCCCGGCAAAGGCGGCGAGTGGGTTCACGGCGTGCCGGTTTTTGATACCGTCAAGGAAGCGGTCAACGCCACCGAAGCCAACACCAGCATCATCTATGTCCCGGCCCGCTTTGCCGCCGACGCCATCATGGAAGCCGCAGACGCCGGTATCAAGCTGGTCGTCTGCATCACCGAGGGCATCCCGGTGCTGGATATGGTCCGGGTGCAGAGTTTTCTGCGCGAAAAGGATGTCCGCCTGATTGGCCCAAACTGCCCCGGACTGATTACGCCCGGCGAGGCCAAGGTGGGCATTATGCCCGGCCACATCCACCGGCCCGGCTCCGTTGGGCTGGTATCGCGAAGCGGCACCCTGACCTACGAGGTGGTCCAGGCGCTGACCAATGCCGGCATCGGGCAGAGCACCGCGGTCGGTATTGGGGGAGACCCCATCATCGGGAGCAATTTCATCGACATCCTGCGTCTGTTTGAAAGCGACCCGCTGACCGACCAGGTGGTGCTGATTGGCGAAATCGGCGGCACCGACGAGCAGAAAGCGGCCCGCTTCATCGCCGAAAAGATGAGCAAGCCGGTCACGGCTTTCATTGCCGGACGTACTGCCCCGCCCGGCAAACGGATGGGCCACGCCGGGGCCATCATCGAAGGCGGCGAAGGAACCGCCCAGGAGAAAATCAAGGCCTTTGAAGAGGTCGGCGTGCGGGTGGCCCGCCTGCCGGAAGAAGTGGCCGACATCGTCAAAGAGCGGCTGTAGCCGCTTCACCCCCTGGGACTGATGTCCCGCCCCTCCTCTTTCCCCACCTGGGGGAGCGGGGAGGGGCCGGGTGAGGAATTGAGCATTGAGCATTGACTCCCCTCTGTTTTCACAAATCTGCCAGATTCTGCGCCAGCACGGTATCCAGGCCTGGCTGGTGGGCGGGGCCGTGCGCGACCTGCTGATGGGCCGCTCGTCCGTGGTGGATTTTGACTTTACCACCCCGGAAGACGGTCTCCGGGTAGGCCGGCTGGTCGCCGACGCGCTTCAGGCGGCCTTTTTCCCCCTGGATACCGGGCGCCGCACCGGGCGGGTCATCATTTCCCGGCCCAACGCCCCCCCTCTTTACCTGGATTTTGCCGCTCTGCGCGGGGATACCCTGCTGGACGACCTGCGCGACCGGGACTTTTCCGTCAACGCCATCGCTATGACCCTGTCCGACCCGCCGGAGCTGGTGGACCCTTTTAACGGCCAGGCCGACCTGCAGGCCGGTGTTCTGCGGGCCGTTTCTCCGCAGGCCTTCCAGAACGACCCGGTGCGCGTTCTGCGGGCCGTCCGGCAAATGGCCGATACCGGCTTCCGTCTGGAGCCGGAAACCGAACACCACTTGCGCCAGGCCGTTGGCCTGCTTCCCCGCACCTCCGCCGAACGCCAGCGGGATGAGCTGGTCAAAATGCTGAACACAGACTCACCGGGCCAGGCGCTGGTCTGGTTGAAGCAGTTGGACATTCTGCCCGTTTTTCTGCCGGAAGTGGCGGCCACCTGGGGGGTGACGCAGGGGCCGCCCCATCACCTGGACGTTTTCCACCACACCGTCGCCGCCCTGACTGCCTGGGCCAACATGTACGGCCGCGGTCTGCCCGACCTGCCGTCGCCGCGGCGCCAGCCGGTGCTGGATTACCTGCACCGGTCCGTGCCCGGCAACCTGCAGATTTACCAGCTTATGCCTCTGGCGGTGCTCCTGCACGATACAGGTAAACCGGCCACGCGCACTGAAGGTCAAAAGGACAGCCGGCGTACCATAGGTTTTGTGGGCCACGAACGGGAGGGGGCAAAGCTGGCCGCCGCGGTCCTGCGGCGACTGCGCTTCAGCAACCAGGCGGTTGAAACCGTGAAGCAGGTGGTGGCCCACCATATGCGCCCCCTGTGGCTGGCCGATACCGGCGACCGCCTCAGCCGGCGGGCCATCTATCGCTTTTTCCGCGATACCGATGCCGGCAGTATTCAGGCCGGTGTTTTGACCGCTCTGCACGCCCTGGTGGACCACCAGGCCACCTATCCCCCGGACTCGTCCGAGGGCCAGCACCGGTATGAACGGCTGGTCGTGGTGGTCGACCAGCTTCTGCAGGCCTACTTTGAGCAGAGAAACCAGGTGGTCCAGCCCCCACCGCTTCTGAGCGGGCGGGAGCTGATGGCCGAACTGAACCTGCCGCCGGGGCCGGCCATCGGCGCGCTTCTGCGGCGTCTGCAGGAAGCCCAGGCCACCGGCGAGGTGCAAACCCGTGAGGACGCGCTGAACTTCATCAAATCAAATCCCGATGTTCTGCAGGACGTACCCTGACCTATGGCCCGATTTCTCATTTACGATGTAGTGGACACAGACCAGATAATCGAAGCGTTTGACCTGCTTCTGCCGCGGCTTCTCATCGGCTCCGCCCTGGATAACGACCTGGTGCTCGACGCGCCGGGGGTGGACCCCAACCACGCCAGCCTGGAACTGCGGCACGACCACTGGGTGCTCCAGGACCTGGGCGGCCCCGCGGGCACGCGGGTCAACCACCGGCCCATTGCCGGGCCTTACCGCCTGCGTCACGGCGACCTGGTGGAAATTGGACCGGTGCGGCTTCAGTTTGAAGACGAGGAGGGGGCCGGTCTGGAAGATGACGCTGGGGAGTCTGAAGATTCTGCGGCAGAGGAAGCCGCGGAACTGCGCGGGCGGGTCTGGTTTGCCGGCGTGGCCGGCTTTACTCTGCTGGTCATCCTGGTGGTCATCATTCTGCTGGTCATTGCCGATTATTTGCA
>RFJV01000009.1 GCA_003694775.1 Chloroflexota bacterium
CCGCCGCTTCCAGCGCAGACACCTCCCGGTCGCGGCGATGGTAGCCGAACGCCTCGACCATCTCCCGGACTGCGGCCAGTATACTGCGGGCCGCGGCGGTTTGCCCCTGGGCGGCCAGAAGCGCGGCCTGGGCCAGGCGGGCGTCGGCCTGAAAAATCTTCATCCCCACCCGGTCTGCCGCAGATTGGGCTTCGTCGATGTCGGCCTGGGCCTCGGCCCAGCGACCCAGCAGGCGGTGCCATTCGGCGCGGGCCAGCAGGGCCGGCGGAAGCAGTTCGACCGCCCCTTCCTGCCGGAGTGTTTTCACCGCCTGGTGCAGATGCTGGCCGGCCGCGTCCAGACCCCGCTTGTGCGCCTGCCGCGCCGATGCCGACAGCACCAGCCGCGGCGCGTCGACCGGACCGTCTTCCGCTTTGGCCGCGGCCAGCAACGCCCGCCCCATCGTCAGACGGTCCAGGGCCGCGTCCTGGGTCCACTTGTTGGCGCGGGCAATTTCCAGCGTGCGTTCGGCCCGCTGGCGGGCTTCTTCAAACTCTCCCAGGGTCAGCAGTAGGTCGCAGTACTGGTAGCCGCGGCGAGAGTACAGCACAGGATGGTCAATCTGAAGCCGGCGCTGGCGTTTTTCTGCCTCGGCAAAGGCCGACCGGGCCTCCTCAAGCTGGCCAGCCTGGTGCAGGGCATCGCCCAATCCGGCGTGGGCAATCATCTGCTGAACCTGGTCGCGGGCACTCCGGGCGCGAGCCACGCTGTCTTGGGCCTGCGCCACCGCCGACGGGATGTCGCCCAACAGCAGGCAAAGCTGGCTCAACTGCCCCGCGGCAATGGAGACTTCCTTCCATTTTTTCTTTCCAGCGTAGAGCTTGATGGCCGCCTCCAGCACCTGGCGGGCCTCGTCCAGCCGGCCCAGGGCGCGCAGGGCGGACGCGGTCCAGCTCAGGGCCGTAGCCTGGTTCACCTTCGGCAGGGTGGGCGACGGTTCCTGCCACGGTTTGCGGAATAGGTTAGCCAGCGCGGCCAGGTCGGCCCCGTAGGCGCCCAGCACCCGCGCCGTGTAAAATTCCTGCTGGCGGGCGATGCGCTCCCAGTAGATTTCTTCCATCACATACTGGGCCTCCCCCGCCCGACAGCCGTGGGCCAGAGCGTGGTAAAGCGGCGTCAGTTCGGCCAGGGTATCCGGATACTGCTCGGTGACGGCCTTGTAATACTTGTACAGCCGCTGGTGTCCCTGCACCCAGGCGCGGGGGAACCGGTCTGCCAGGCGCAGGGCAAAGTAGCGCCGCACCAGCGGGTGTGTATCCAGGGGCGGCTCTCCCTCATCTTCGGCAGTGGTTGCCGGCGGCAGAAGCAGGTTGGCCTGCCTCAGCCGGTCGACCGCCTGCTCCCAGACCTCGTAACGGCGCGGGCGGGCCTTGCGGCTGGGAATCAGGCCCAGTACCCGTTCCTCGGAAATGTGGAAGAAAGCCTCGGTCAGGCCGGGGATGGCCGGCGGGGTGCGGGTGAGCACCTCCATACTGTACCGGTCTGCCGGGCGAAGGTACAGCCCCAGGATGTAGAGCAGGTTCAGCTCCGGACTGCCGGCCAGATGGGCTTCAAACGCGGCCAGCACGCGGCGGGCCTGCCGGCCTCGGGCCTCGCCTTCCGGCAGAGGGATGGCCGATTCCAGCCGCTCCAGGTCGCCGCTGAGCGCGGTCTGCACAAAGCCGGCCAGCAGGGTCAGGGCCAGGGGGTCGCCCTGGAATTCCCGGCTGACCTGCCGCAGGCGGGTCTCATCGGCAGACAGGCCGTGTGCCCGCAGGAGCGCGGCCCCGGCTTCGTCCGGCAGGGGTTCAAGGGGCAGGGTGGCCGCGGGGGGGCGGTCCAGCGCCGGCAGATTGGTGACCGGCAGGCGGCTGGTCAGAATGCACAGCCCGGGGTTTTCTTTGACCAGCTCATCGAGCAGGGTGTACAGGGCCGGGTCCTTGATGGCTCCCGCGTCTGGCCCGTCGGGGGTTTGCATGAGTTCCAGACCGTCCAGCACCAGCAGGGTGCGCTGTTTGCGCAGTAGCTCCGCCAGCCGGCGGCCCTTGTCCCAGGCCGCGCCGCGGCTGGGGTATTTGTCGCCGAAGCGCCGCAGGGCGTCGTCAAAGAAAAAGTCCGCCGATACGGTCTGGTTGGCGCCGGTCCCCTGGCTGAAGAACGACCAGCCGTACACGCGCACGGTATTGGGCAGGGAGGGAAGTTTGCGGGCCAGCCAGGCATTGACCAGGGCAGACTTGCCCAGCCCGTCTTCGCCCAGGATGGTCAGCACAGTACAGCCGGGGTCCGCCCAGGCCGCATCCAGGCGGGCCAGCTCCGCCTCGCGACCGAGAAGCAGGTCGGTGGTAGAGGGAAGGGTAGCAAGAGTCAGCGTCGTCGCAGGCATAGAGTCTCCATTGGTGGTGAGTTTGTGAGTTAATGAGTTAGAGAGTTTGTGAGTTAGAGAGTTTGTGAGTTTGTGAGTTGGGGAGTTGCTGAGTTGAAAGGCTGACAATTTCCAATCCCCAATCTCTAATCTCCCAATCTCTAATCACCCAATCCCCACCAATTTTACTAGCTCCCGCTCTATCGGCCAAAAAGTTGGAGGTGCATTTCAATTATATGGTTCGTAGCCCCGGCATCCCCATGCCGGGGCATAGGGATGCCCTGACTACCACAAAACTGAAACGTGTCAAAAAATTGGGAACTCCTTGCCGTTCTGCGGCGTCTATGTATCATGGAGATAGGGAAACAGGGAGATTCAAGATTCATCCTTCATCCTTCATCCCTCATCCCTCATCCTCCCTCCCGTCTCCCATCCTGCACTAAAGGAGAACTGTTATGCCCAAGCTTAGCTCACCGGTAGTCGAGGCTGTTCTGCCGCCGGTCTGGTACGTGATTCTGGCCGGACTGGTCATCTTGCTGGCGGCCTGCGCCGGCGGCAATGATGGGATTGCCGCCAGCGGCGCGGACCAGCCCCCGCCGACCGCCACCCCCACCGCTACACCGACCCCGCCGCCGCCACCGCCCAAAGTGGAATACCAGCCGGTGTCGCTGAACACGGTGTCGCCCATTGTGGTCCAGCGCTACCCCCGCCGCGGGGAAGAACTGCCGCCGGACGCGGCTATCGAACTGGTTTTTGACCGCCCGATGGACCGGGATGCGGTTGCCGCGGCCTTTTCCCTGCAGAAAGCCGCGGAACCGCCCCAGCCGGTCCAGGGCGATATCTCCTGGACAGACCCGCGCACGATGCGCTTCACCCCGGCTCAGCCGCTGGAGCGGGCCGCGGTGTATGACGCCATCCTCACCCAGACCGCCCGCGCCGAAGACGGCGCGCCCCTGGCCGAGCCGTTCACCTTCCGTTTTACCACGGTCGGCTTTCTGGAGGTGGCCCAGGTGATTCCCGCGGACGGCACTGCCGATGTTGAAACCGCGCCCACCATCACCGTCATCTTCAACCGGCCGGTAGTCCCGCTGACCTCGCTGGAGCAGGCCAAAGACCTGCCCAACCCGCTGGCGCTGGACCCGCCCGTCGAGGGGCAGGGCGAGTGGCTGAACACATCTATCTTTGTTTTCCGGCCCGATGAGGCCCTGCCCGGCGGCGTCACTTTTACGGCCCGCGTCAAGGCCGGCCTCACCGATGTCACCGGTCAGGCGGTGCTGGCCGATGATTTCACCTGGCGGTTCACCACCCAGCCGCCGCAGGTGGTCCACACCCAGCCGAAAGATGCCAGCACTCTGGTCCCGGTTGACACAGCCATCCGGATTACCTTCAACCAGCCGGTTGACCCGCAGTCTGCGCAGGCCGCGTTCGAGCTGAGCAAAACCGGCTTGCTGGGCCAGTCTGTGCCCGGCCAGTTCCGCGTGGACGGCCCTACCCTGGTCTTCACCCCCACCGACCGGCTGGAATTCGACGCGACCTACCAGGTAACAATCAAGGCCGGCGTTACCTCCACCGCCGGCGGGCAGGGGATGCCCCAGCCGTACAGCTTCCGCTTCACCACCGTACCCCTGCCGCGGGTGGTCGGCACAGACCCCCAGGATGGCGAGCGGAATGCGCCGCCTCACACGGCTTTCCGCATTCTGTTCAACACGCCCATCAATCCGGATACGGTGATGGACCACGTGGAATTTACCCCCCCCATCACCCCCACCCAGGTGTATACCTACTACTCGCCGTGGGACAGTTCCTTTACCATTGATTTTGGGGCCAAGCCTTCCACCGATTACCTGGTGCGCATCACGCCCGGCATTGAGGACCCGTACGGCAACAAGACCCGCGAGAATCTGACCGTCCGCTTCCGCACCCGCGCCCTGCCGCCGGTGTTTGCCCTCCGCACACCCGACATCGTTGCCACCTACGATGCCGACCTGCCGGCCCGGCTTCTGGTCGGGTTTATCAATGTGACCCGCCTGGACCTGCGCCTCTACCGCCTGGACCCGCGGCAGGTCACCACGCCGCCGGGGAATTGGTATGATTTCAGCCCGGACAGCACCGCCCTCATCCGCCAGTGGCAGGAGCGGCTGGAAGCCCCGGCCAATCAGCAGTCCTACCACGTCCTCAACCTGGCCGAAGGCGACGGCAGGCTGGAGCCGGGCCTCTACTGGCTGGAAGCCGATTCGCCCGACCTGCCCCAACAGCGCGGGCGCTACAACAGCCGCCATCTGCTGGTGGTCAGCCGGCTCAACCTGACCCTCAAGGCCGGCGAACAGGAGGCTCTGGTCTGGGCCACCGACCTGGCCGGCGGGGAGCCGGTTCCCGGCCTGGACGTGACTTTCTTTGACGACAGCGGCCAGCGGCTGGGCACAGCCACCACCGACGCCGATGGTCTGGCCCGGCTGGCGCTGGGGCCGCGGCCCAACCGCCGCACTGTTCTGGCCGCGGTTCTGCCCACCAATGGACAGCCCTTTGCCGCAGTCTCGGAAAACTGGGCGCGGGGTATCAGCCCTTACGAGTTCGGGGTGGATACGGTGTACACCCTGCCCCGCTTTGCCGTCCATACCTACACCGACCGGCCTATCTACCGGCCCGGCCAGACGGTCTACTTCAAGGGCATCGTCCGCAGTGAGGATGACGCCAGCTTCCGCCTGCCCGACCGCCGCGTCCAGGTGACCGTGCAGAACGCGGCCTACGAAACCATCTTCGACCAGCAGGTCGGCCTGAACGCCAACGGAACCTTCAAGGGGCAGGTCGACCTGCCGCCCGACGCGCCCCTGGGCCAGTACACCCTGTCCGTTCAGGTGGACGACCATTACCACCAGTCTTTCTTCCAGGTGGCGGCCTACCGGCCTCCGGAGTTTGAGACCACGGTAGAGCTTTCGGCGGCGGAACTGCGCCGGGGCGAGGATTTTTCGGCCACGATTAACGCGGCCTACTTCTTCGGCGGGCCGCTGGCCAACGCGCCCGTCACCTGGAACCTGGTGGCCGAAAGCTACCGCTTTGACCCGCCCCAGCTGAGCGGCTACACCTTCACCGACTCCGATGACCCTTACGTCTGTCTGCGGTGCTGGTGGTATCCCCAGGAAACGGTGGTCGAAACTCTGCTCAGCGGAAGCGGCGTGACCGATGCCGCCGGGCAGTTGGTGGTCAACCTGAAGGGGGATGAAATTGAGCAGAAACTGGCCGCCGGAAGCTACCGCCTGACCCTGGAGGCCACCATCACCGGGCCGGACAATCAGGTCATCTCCGGGCGCAGTAGTCTGGTGTATCACCGCGGGGATTACTACATCGGCCTGCGCGCCCAGGAGTACGTGGCCCGTGCCGGCCGCGAAACCGGCATCGACCTGGTGGCAGTGGACTGGGCCGGACAGCGCCAGCCGGAAAGAAAGCTTGACATCCAGATTGTGCGCTACGAGTGGGTCAACACGTTTGTGGAAACCGAATCCGGCGGCTATTGGGAGTACCAGACCCAAAAGGAGCTGGTCGACCGGCAAACCGTGACCACCGATGCCAACGGCGAGGCCGAAGTCCGCTTTACCCCGTCCAGGGGGGGAAGCTACCGGGTGATTGCCCAGGACGCGGCCACCCTCAACACCGCTGACCCGCCCGTTTCGCCGATTCGTTCGTCGGTCTTTATCTGGGTAGCCGGCGATGAGTACGTCTCGTGGCGGCGGGAAAACACCAACCGCCTGACCCTCATCAGCGACAAGGTCGAGTACGCGCCCGGTGAGACCGCGGAAATCCTGATACCTTCGCCCTTCAGCGGGCCGCAGACCGCGCTGGTCACGGTGGAGCGGGGGCACATCCTCCAGCAGGAGGTCATCCGGCTAACCGGAAGCAGTACGGTGTACCGTTTGCCCATCACCGAGGCGCATACGCCCAATATCTACCTGTCGGTGGTGCTCCTGCAGGGCCGCGAAGGCCCGGCTGAGGGCGACCAGCCCCGGCTGGCCGATTTCCGGCTGGGCATCCTGCCCATCGACGTGACCCTGGTCCGCCCGCGGCTGAAAATCACCCTGACCCCCAGCGTGCCCCAGGCCGAGCCGGGAGCCGAGGTAGACTACCTGGTGCAGGTCACAGACGTGCAGGGCCAGCCGGTGGCCGCGGAGCTGTCGCTGGACCTGGTGGACAAAGCCGTGCTCACTCTCCAGCCTCGCCAGCCAGAGGCGATTGTGGACGCCTTCTACGGTCGCCGGGGGCTGGGCATCAACACCGCCTTGAGTCTGTCCCTGTCGATGAACCAGCTTCTGCTCCAGCAGGTGGAAGACCTGAACCTGGAGACCGAGGTCGTGGCTATGGCGGCGGAAGAAGGTCTGGCTCAGGCGGGGCCGATGCCAACCGCGCCGCCTGCACCGGCAATGGAAGCCGCGCCGGTGGAAAAAATGGCCGTGGCCGAAGCACCGGCAGACGAAGCCCGCGCCGCTCTGCCGCCCGGCCTGGAAGTGCGGGAGGAGTTCAGCGATACGGCCTATTGGAACCCCGTGGTGGTCACCGATGACCGCGGGGAGGCGCAGGTCAGCTTGACCCTGCCCGACAACCTGACCACCTGGGTGATGCGCGGGGTCGGCGTAACGGGCGATACCCGCGTGGGCGAGGCCGAAGTGGAGCTGGTCTCGACCAAACCCCTGCTCATCAGACCGGTGACGCCCCGCTTCCTGGTGGTCGACGACCGGGCGCAGGTGGCGGCCAATGTCAGCAACAATACGGATGACCCCCTGACCGTGCAGGTCACCCTGGCCGCGGAAGGCGTCAACCTGCTGGACAGTGCGGCCACGCAGACGGTGGAGCTGGCCCCGCGGTCGGAAGCGGGCGTTACCTGGAATGTGCAGGCCAGCGACGTGCCGACCGTAAGCCTGGTGTTTGCCGCGGTCAGCGCGGATGGCCGCTACACCGACGCGGCCAAACCCCGCCTGACCACCGGCCCGGATGGCTCTCTGCTGGTCTTCCGCTACACCGCGCCCGACATTGTGGGCACGGGCGGCCAGCTAACCGCCGCCGGAAGCCGCACCGAGGTCATTGCCCTGCCGCCCAACGTGGACACCCGCCGCGGTTCGCTGGACATCCAGCTTGACCCCAGCCTGGCCGCGGGTATGCGGGACGGTCTGCGCTACCTGGAGCATTTCGAGTACGAATGCACCGAGCAGACCGTCAGCCGCTTCCTGCCCAACGTGCTGACCTACGACGCCCTGCAAAGGTTGGGTATCGAAAACAAGGAGCTGGCCGACCGCCTGCCCGGCCTGCTGGATGAGGGGCTGGAGAAGCTGTACCGCCGCCAGAACCCCGATGGCGGCTGGGGCTGGTGGCAGGCCCAGGAAAGCAATGTGTACATCAGTGCCTACGTGGTCTTTGCCCTGACGCGGGCACAGCAGGCCGGGGTGGACGTGTCGGCAACGGTGCTGGCAAACGGGCAGAACTACCTGCTCAGCCAGCTTCCCGGCAGTTTCGACCTGCGCCGGATGGACACCTACGAGGCCAACCGGTACGCCTGGGTGCTGTACGTCCTGGCCGAAGGCAACACCGCGCCGCCCTCAGCGCTGGCGGGGCTGGTGGAGGCCCGAAGCAAGCTGTCGCACTATGCCCGGGCCTACCTGGCCCTGGCTCTGCACCTGTCGGACCCGGCGGCCTATGAGGACGAGATTGCCACGCTTCTGTCTGACCTGCAGAACGCGGCTATTCTCTCCGCCACGGGCGCGCACTGGGAAGAATCCCGGCCCGACTGGTGGGCGATGAACACCGATACCCGCTCCACCGCCATTGTGCTGGACGCCCTGGCCCGGCTGGACCCGCAGAACGAGCTGATTCCCAACGTGGTTCGCTGGCTGATGGTGGCTCGCCGGGGCGGCATCTGGGAGACCACCCAGGAAACTGCCTGGGCGCTCATCAGCCTGACCGACTGGATGGCCCAGACGGGTGAACTGCAGGCCGACTACGATTACTCGGTCTTCCTGAACGAAGAGGAGCTGGCTTCGGGTCGGGCCACACCGGAGACGGTGCAGGAGAGCGTCAAGCTGTCGGTGCCCATTGCCGACCTGCTGACCGAGACCGGCAACCTGCTGACCGTGGCCCGCGCCGACGGCAACGGGCGGCTGTACTACACTGCCCACGCCTCCATCTATCTGCCGGTGGAGGAGATTGAGCCGGCAGAGCGGGGCATCATCGTTCGGCGGGAGTACCGTTTGCAGTCCTGCCTGGATGAACAGGCCGGGGACAAAAGCGTGACCTGCCCCGAAGTGCGCGAGGCCCGGCTGGGGGATGTCATCCAGGTTAAGCTGACCATCATCGCCCCGAACGACCTGTACTACGTGGTGGTGGAAGACCCCCTGCCCGCGGGCGCCGAAGCCATCGACCCCGGCCTGGCGACTACCAGCCTGTTGGAGTCCGGCCCCAACCTGCGGCGGGAGGACTCCCGGTACTGGTGGTGGTGGCGGTGGTATTCGCGCTACGAACTGCGGGATGAAAAAGTGGTGCTCTTTGCCGACTTCCTGTCGAAGGGGACATACCAGTTTACCTACACCATACGCACCACCCTGCCCGGCGACTACCACGTCATCCCGACCGTGGCGCGAGAATTCTACTTCCCGGAAGTGTTTGGCCGGAGTGATGGGCGACTGCTGTCCATCGGCGGGAAGTGAAGCGGACTGTCCCGGAAGGTCTGCGGGTCAACCAGCAGGTCGCCCAGGTGCAGGGTCTCAATTCCCGACAGGGAGTCCAGCGGGGTGAGGAGTGTCACCTGCCGGGCGGGGATGTCGAATGAGTGAACCAGCCCCAGCCCGCGGGTAAAGCCTCGCCGGTCTTCCAGGGCGACAAGCTGATGCGGCTGAAAAAATGGACGCGGCAGAACGGCACGCCGCGTCCAATCTATTTCCAGCAGTCTGGCCGGGGCAAAATAGCTGGCAAAGCGGTCGCGGCGGTAGGCCTGCCGGTCAGACATATCGCGGGGCCGGCGGGCCGGGGAGGCGGGTAGCTCGACCAGCCGCACCCGGCGACTGCGCCGCAAGGGGGCCAGCAAGGGGGCCAGTTCCCCGTCTGCCTGGATGGCAAACACCACTGCTGGACGCAGAAGGTCGATTTTTGCCAGCTTGAGGGCCAGCCCGCCGCTGGACGGGTCAACCAGGCCGCAGGTGTCGTGCACCACACAGACCGCGCCCATTCGCCGGGCGGCTTCGGCCAGCCGCGCCGTACCGACCACGAGGGAGAGCATATGCCCTCGCGGGGAGGTGGCCCCCACGAACCAGCGCCGCCACTGTCCGGTTGGGGGAAAGCCGGTCTGGTTTTCGGGGTTGAGGGCTGTGGTGATGGTGGTGGGCGGCCCCAGCCGGCTCTGACCGGGGTCGCCGTCCAGGTAGGCGGTGCGCAGGCCGTTCAGGCACAGCCGGCGGAACAGGTATTGGGCAAAGGTGCTCTTGCCCGCGTCCGGCGCACCGATGACCATCAGCACCCCGCGGAGGTCTTGCTGAAGCGCCTGCTCCCAGGCACGGGGGATGTCCAAATCTTCAATCTCCAATCTCTAATCCCCAATCTCCAAATTTAGAAAAAACCGGCTCCGTGTGGCAGGAAACGGAGCCGGTGAAAACATCCGGTCTGTGACCGGACGGGTGCAGTCAGACCGGCAAAGGGTTAGAACAGGCCCTTCACCTTGCCGGTTTCAAGGTCGATGTCTACATCCATAAAGGCCGGGCGGGTCGGCAGGCCGGGCATGGTGCGCATTGTACCCAGCAAGGGGTAAATGAAGCCCGCGCCAACGCTGGCCCGCACTTCGCGGATGGGTACGGTGAAGCCTTTTGGCCGTCCCTTCAGGGTGGGGTCGTGGGAGAGGCTGAGGTGGGTTTTGGCCATACAGATGGGCAGGTTGCCAAAGCCGGCCTTTTCAAAGGCGGCAATCTGCTGGTCGGCCAGCGGCTCGTAGACCACGCCATCGGCGCCGTAGATGTCGGTGGCAATCTTTTCGATTTTCTGCTTGATGCTCCATTCCAGCGGGTAGAGGAACTGGAATTTGCTGGGCTTTTCGCAGGCGGCAACCACGGCTTCGGCCAGCTCGCGGGCGCCTTCGCCGCCTTTGGCCCAGTGGTCAGCCATCACTGCCTGCTCGGCGCCGGCTTCCACGGCCAGCTTCTTCAGCAGTTCCACTTCGGCGTCGGTGTCGGTGGGGAAGCGGTTGACCGCCACCACAGCCGGGATACCAAACTTCTTGACGTTCTCGATGTGGGCGGCCAGGTTTTCAATGCCTTTTTCCAGCAGTTCCAGGTTTTCTTCGGTGTAAGCCTTGTCCAGGGGACGCCCGGCCACCACCTTTGGCCCGCCGCCGTGCATCTTGAGGGCGCGGATGGTCGCCACCAGAACCACGGCATTGGGAATGAGGCCGGAGTAGCGGCACTTGATGTTGAAGAACTTCTCCATGCCGATGTCTGCGCCAAAGCCGGACTCGGTGACCACGTAGTCGGCCAGCTTGAGGGCAATCTGGTCGGCGATGATGGAGCTGTTGCCGTGGGCAATGTTGGCAAACGGACCGGCGTGGACAAAGGCCGGCTGGCCTTCGAGGGTCTGCATCAGGTTGGGCATGATGGCGTCTTTCATCAGCACCGTGGCCGCGCCGGCCACGCCCAGGTCTTCGGCGGTGATGGGGTTGCCGCTCCGGTCCATTGCCACCACCATCCGCCCGATGCGCTCCCGCATATCTTTGAGGCTGGTGGTTAGGGCCAGAATTGCCATCAGCTCGGAGGCGACGGTGATGTCGTAGCCGCCTTCGCGAGGCACCCCGTCCAGGCGACCGCCCAGGCCGAGGACAATCTTGCGCAGGGCACGGTCGTTAATATCGACCACCCGGTTCCAGGAGATGTTGTACGGGTCGATGTTCAGCCGTTTGAGGCCAAACCGTTCCAGATATTCGTCACTTTGCCGGCTTTCATGGTAGAGGCGGGCGTCGATGGCCGCGGCAATCAGGTTGTGCGCCGCGCTGATAGCGTGGATGTCGCCGGTGAGGTGGAGGTTGAAGTCCTCCATCGGGACGACCTGGCTGTAACCGCCGCCGGCCGCGCCGCCCTTGATACCAAAGGTCGGCCCCTGGCTGGGCTGGCGGATGCAAATCATCGCCTTCTTACCGATTTTCCCTAACCCCTGGGTCAGGCCGACGCTGGTGGTGGTTTTGCCTTCACCCAGCGGGGTGGGGGTAATGGCCGTCACATCGATGTATTTCCCCTGGGGACGGTCGGCAAATTTTTCCAGCACGTCCAGATGAACTTTGGCCTTGTACTTGCCGTACAGCTCAAGGTCGTCGGGCGTTAACCCGACACTCTCGGCAATTTCCAGAATGGGTTTCAGCTTCGCTGCCTGGGCAATTTCAAGGTCGCTTGGTACGGACATTGTTTGTTCTCCTTTGAAACCTGAGTGTATGGGATTGAACAACCTTAGCTACTAACTATGGTGCAGTGCGGAGGGATTACAAGCAAAAATAGGGGACTGCTGGTAACCCACCATTATTCTACCGGTTTTGATGGAATGGAGTAAGTGACATTTGTCCTGAATTGTTTGTGACGAATGTCACCCAAAAATATATCAGTTATATATTTGGGATGTGGGATGTGAGATATGGGATGAATCTCCAATCTCTACTCTACACCGATAAAACCGCTTTTTAATGTCTGGTAGACATCGTGGGCCAGGGCATCATGTTCCGCCAGAATGTCATCCAGCGCGGCCTGGTGCTCGGAGACAAACGCCTGGTCCTTGATGCTGGACAGGTTGATAAGGACATTCAAGGCCGCGCCTTTCAACCCGGCCTGGGCGCACAGAACGGCGACGCCGCCGTCGCTGGCGGCATTGGGGTTGCCGTTTTCGATGACCGTTTTTGCCAGCCGGATAAGCTCGGCACAGGCGCGGGCGGTTTCCAGGGGGACGATGGTGGCCTGTTTGTACCCTTCCTGAATGGCGGCCCGCCGGGCTTCTTTTTCCTCTTCAGTCTGTTTGGGAAGTTTGAAGGCGTTCATAACGGCATTGAATGCCGCCACGTCTTCTTCGACCAGCTCGGTCAGCCGCCGGCGCAGGGCTTCGGAGCGGGTCAGGGTTTCCTGCATTTGGGCTTCTACCGCGGCGTACTTTTCCCGGCCAATGGTCAGATTGCAGACCATACTGACCAGAGCCGCGGCCATTGCCCCGGCAGTCGCCGCCACGCTTCCGCCGCCGGGAACCGCGGTATCGCCGGCCAGGTTATCCAGAAATTCTTGCAGGGGTTGTTGGGTGAGCATCCTCCATTTACTCCTTTCTGCAGCGATAAAAAGCCCGTCACTCCTGTAGGGAGAACGGGCTGTGGAATAGGCGCCACGCCATTGTGAGAACCCGGACCGTATTATAGCCGGATTTCAAAATTATTCAAAATCATTCAAGAAAGTCCCGCAAGCGCCGGCTGTGGCGCGGATGGCGCAGTTTGCTCAGCGCTTTCACCTCGATTTGCCGGATGCGTTCGCGGGTGACCCCAAATTTCTGGCCTACTTCTTCCAGGGTGTAAGTTCGTCCGTCGGCCAGGCCAAAGCGAAGCTCCAGCACCCGACCTTCACGGGCAGACAGGGAGGAGAGCACTTCGTTCATCCGCTCGCGCAGCATCTTCTGGATGGCCGTATCGTCCGGGGCCCAGGTGTTTTCGTCTTCGATGAAGTCGCTCAGGGTGCTGTCCTGGTCGTCGCCGACTTCCATCTCCAGGGAGAGGGGGAATTGGGCGGCCTGGCGAATGCGCTGGAGCATACGCAGGCTGATGTTCATTTCGGCGGCAATTTCCTCGTCGGAAGGGGCCTGGCCGTTTCGCTGGGCCAGCTTGCGGGTAACACGGGCCAGTTGGGTGACCCGCTCGCCCATGTGGACGGGGACACGGATGGTGCGTCCCTGGTCGGAGAGGGCACGGCTCACCGCCTGGCGTATCCACCACGTGGCGTAGGTGCTGAATTTGAAACCGCGGCGGTACTCAAACTTCTCTACTGCCCGAATCAGGCCGATGTTGCCCTCCTGGATTAAATCCATAAACGGCACTCCGTGTCCGATGTACTTCTTGGCAATGCTGACCACCAGTCTGAAGTTGGCTTCTATCAGCTTGCACCGCGCTTCCTGGCCTAGCTTGACTTCGGCCTGCCATCTTTTTAGCTGTTGTTCATCGACCTGGGAACCGGCGTGGGAAAGATGTCGGGCGGCTTTTTTGCCGCGTTCAATTGCTTTTGCCAGACGGACTTCTTCGGCGGCGGTCAGGAGAGGAATGCGGCTGATTTCCTTCAGGTACAGGGCAATGGCATCATCCTGCCCGTCACTTTCATCTTCATCGTAACCGCCGCTAAACAGAGGGCCTTCGAATTCATCTACCGCGCCGTTTTGTTTTCCATTCTTTTTGGTGTAGCTTTGGGGAGGCGGCTCCTGATGAAAGGGGTCTTCATCAATGGCTTCACCGGCACGGCCAGATTTTCTCTTGCCACGGGTAAACCGGGGCGGCAGGGGGTCATGAGGGTCAGTATGGATATACTCGGCCAGCATTGTGATACCTCCCTCCATTGGGCGCAGTAAACATAAGAAATCTTAAGAATGTTAAAATTTTGTAATTCTATTATATTTATTTAACATTATATGTCAAGTAGTATATCACAATTTGTTACACGAAGCAATAGGGTAAACATTAAAATTTTTGTTAAATTTTCCCGAATCGATTTTTTTTGCTATACTAGATTGTTGAACTTTTGTTCTTTCCAATCGCGTTTGGTTCGCGTAATCATGCTGTTGTGTTCGTATACTCAACAAGGAGTTCCAATGCCGAATTTTCAGGTTGTGGCCGATTACCAGCCCACCGGCGACCAGCCGGAGGCCATTCGCCAGCTGGTTGAAGGCATAGAAAACGGTCTGGTTCACCAGACCCTGCTGGGGGCGACCGGTACGGGAAAAACATTTACCATCGCCAAAGTTATCGAGCAGGTGCAGAAGCCTACCCTGGTGATGGCCCACAACAAGACCCTGGCCGCCCAGCTTTACAGCGAATTCAAGGAGTTCTTCCCCCACAACGCGGTGGCCTACTTTGTCAGCTACTACGACTACTACCAGCCGGAAGCCTACCTGCCCCGCACCGACACTTATATTGAAAAGGATGCCAAAATCAATGAGGAAATCGACCGTCTGCGGCTGGCGGCAACCCAGTACCTGTTCAGCCGGCGGGATGTCATCATTGTGGCCAGTGTCAGTGCCATTTACGGCCTGGGCAGTCCCGAAGATTACGGGCAGGTGGTCATCCATCTTCAGCAAGGAGAATTCCGCAAGCGCGACAAGATTCTGCGCCATCTGGTCGACATCCAGTACAGCCGGAATGAGTACGACCTGAAACCCGGTACGTTCCGGGTTCGGGGTGACACGCTGGAAGTGATGCCGCCGTACGGCGAGCAGGTGTTCCGCATTGAATTCTTTGGCGATGAAATCGACCGCATCACCGAGGTCCACGCCCTGACCGGCGAAATCCTGGCCCGCCACGACCGGCTGGACCTGTACCCGGCCAAGCACTTCATCACCCCGGACGAGAAGCTTCAGGCGGCCATTGTGGATATCGAAAAAGAGCTGGAGGAACGGCTGGCAGAACTGCGGGCCGCCAACAAACTGGTCGAGGCCCAGCGGCTGGAACAGCGCACCCGCTACGACCTGGAAATGCTTCGGGAGGTAGGGTACTGCTCCGGCATCGAAAATTACAGCCGCCACCTGGCCCGCCGCGAGCCGGGAAGCACCCCCTGGACCTTGCTGGACTACTTCCCCGATGACTTCCTGATGGTCATCGACGAAAGCCATATGACCATCCCCCAGATTCGGGGCATGTACGCCGGCGACCGGAGCCGCAAGGAGGTGCTGGTGGAATACGGCTTCCGCCTGCCCAGCGCCCTGGACAACCGCCCCCTGAACTTCGAAGAGTGGGAGGCGCACATCCACCAGGTTATCTACACCAGCGCCACCCCCGG
>RFJV01000084.1 GCA_003694775.1 Chloroflexota bacterium
CAAGCTCAAACTGCTGGCCGAAAAAACCGCCGTTTCTCCCCGCAGACCTGCTCCCGACTCCGACCTGACCGTCCCTTCCGCCCCCGCCCCCACCCAGGCCGGCAAACCCGACACGCTCATTCTGACCCCCGAAGCCGCGCCGGAAGTCCTGCCCGTATCCGGACAGCGCCCTCCCGGAATTGGCTGGCAGATTGCCGGGCTGACCGACGTGGGGCTGAAGCGGGAACTCAACGAAGATAGTTTTCTGATGGTCGAGTCAACCACCCCCGACGGCATCCCCTACGGCCTGTACGTGGTCGCCGACGGGCTGGGCGGTCATCAAAGCGGTGAAATCGCCAGCCAGCTTACCATCGAAGCCATCCTGCACCACTTTCAACAGCACCCCATCCAGTCTCCCGCCGACCGGTTCGACGAGTGGCTCACCCAGGCCGCCCACGAGGCCAACCGCGCCGTTCTGGCCCGCCAGGCCGACCAGCCGGAAGGCCGCAAAATGGGTTCCACGGTGGTGATGGCCCTGGTCATCGAGGGGCAGGCCCACATTGCCAACGTAGGCGACAGCCGGGCCTACCTGCTGACCCACGCCGACATTGACCAAATCAGCGAAGACCACTCTCTGGTGGAGCGGCTGGTGCAGATTGGACAGCTCACCCGCGACGAGGCTCGCCGCCACAAAAACCGCAACGTCCTGTACAACACCATCGGCGACCGGCCCGAAATGGATGTCGGCCTGTACCAGACCCCGCTCCAGCCCGGCGACCGCCTTCTCCTCTGTTCCGACGGCCTCAGCGGGATGGTCACCGACGAAGAAATTTTGACCATCAGCCAGAACCAGCCCGACCCGGCCAAAGCCTGCCAGTCTCTGGTGCGGGCCGCCAAGTCTGCCGGCGGCAGCGACAACATCACCGTAATTATTGTGCAGGTGAGGTAGAAAATGGATAAATTTGAGGAAGAATACCTGGATGTCCTGCAGAATATTGAAGCGGCCATTGTCAATGTTTACCAGGAATACTCCGACCTGACAGACTACGATGTCGAAACAGCCTTAAAAACACTCGTTCGGGCCTATCAGTCTGAACTGAAAAATCGTTCTTTTTCGCTACCTCAAATGCCAGAACTCAGGAGTAAAGTTTACGAGAGAGTCAAACTGGTGTGTGACTGGCGGCTGGGTCGAGTGGATATGAGCGGGATTTTTGTCCCGGTTCCTCTTTCTATCGATGAAATAGTAGCCTGTCTCAAACGTATCTTGAAATCGGTTAAGCTGTGGAATAAAGAAGGAGGCTGGCAGGGGTATCTGAATTTTATCGTTCAATATGTCAAATAAGAGAAGTTAGACCGTACCTGGCGGGACGACAACGAGAATGAAAAATTGGTAGCCCCGGCATCCCAATGCCGGGCGGGTCAGGCAACCACCCCGGCGGGCATCGGGATGCTCCGCCTACCGGTCCGGCGGTCGGCAGTCAGCCGTCGGCGGTCGTATTTTCACAGGAAGGGCGTGCGCCCGTGCGTCCACTACAACATTGCCCTGTTTGCCGTCTACCGTCTACCGTGTTTTCAAGGAGGTTTGTCCGATGCATACCGACCGTACCGTCCGTTCTACCTGCCCCTACTGCGGGGTAGGCTGTCAAATTTTGCTCAATATAAAAAATGAACGCATCATCCGCATCGACGCGCCGTTTGACGCCGCGCCCAACTACGGCCGGCTGTGCGTCAAGGGGCGCTTTGGCGCGGATTACGTCCACCACCCGGACCGGCTGACCACTCCCCTCATCCGCAAAACCCGCCAGAAGCCCGGCCAGCGCACCGCGGCCCGCTACCCCGACGACTGGCGCGAGGCCACCTGGGAAGAGGCGCTGGATTTTGCCGCCTCGGAGCTGGCCCGCATCCGCCAGACCTGCGGCCCGGACGCCATCACCTCCAACGCCTGCGCCAAAGCCACCAACGAAGACAACTACCTGCACCAGAAGCTGATGCGGGCCGTTATCGGCACCAACAACGTAGACCACTGCGCCCGCCTGTGCCACGCCGGCAGTGTAACCGGCCTTCAGCTTGCCATCGGCTCCAGCGCCATGAGCAACTCCATCGCCGAGATGAAAGACCTGGAGTGCTTCATCGTCACCGGGAGCAACACCACGGAGACTCACCCGGTCATCAGCACCTTCCTCAAGCAGGCTGTCCGCAAAAACGGGGCCAAACTGATTGTCATTGACCCGCGGCAAACCGAAATGACCCGCTTTGCCACCCTCTGGCTCCGCCACAAACCCGGCACCGATACCGCCCTGTTCAATGCCATGGCCCACGTCATCGTCAAGGAAAAGCTCTACAACCCGGACTTCATCCAGAGCCGCACCGAAGGCTTCAGCGAATACATCGAAAGCCTGGAAGAAAAAACCCCGGAATGGGCCGAGGCTATCACCGGCGTCCCCGCCGACGACATCCGCCGGGCCGCCCGGATGTACGCCCAGGCCGGCCGGGCCGCCATCTACTGGGGTATGGGCATCAGCCAGAGCACCCACGGCACCGACAACACCCTCACCCTGGCCAACCTGGCCCTCCTCACCGGGCATGTCGGCAAACCCGGTACAGGGCTGAACCCCCTGCGCGGCCAGAACAACGTCCAGGGCTGTTCCGACTCCGGCGGCCTGCCCAACGTTTTCACCGCCTACCAGCCCGTCACCGACCCCGCGGTGCGGGCCAAATTCGAGCAAGCCTGGTTTGCCGGCCATCCCGACCTGCACCTGCCAGACACCCCCGGCCTGACCGTCACCGAAATGGTCGACGGCATCCTCACCGGCAAGGTCAAGGGGTGGTGGGTGATGGGCGAAAACCCCCTCATGAGCGAACCGAACCTGCGCCACGCCCAGGAGGCCGTTGAACACCTGGAATTTTTTGTGGCCCAGGACATCTTCTTTAACGAATCCAACGTTTATGCCGATGTTATCCTGCCCGCGGCCAGCTTTGCCGAAAAGGACGGCACCTTCACCAACTCCGACCGCCGCGTCCAGCGGGTCCGCAAAGCTATCAACCCGCCCGGCCTGGCCCGCGCCGACTGGGAAATTATCTGCGACCTGGCCCGCCGGCTGGAGCAGAAGCAGGGCCGGCCTGTTTCTGCCGGCTGGGACTACCGCCACCCCTCGGAAATCTGGGAGGAAATGCGCCGGCTGACCCCCGCCTTTGCCGGCATCGATTACGACCGGCTGGAACGGGAAGGAGGAGTCCACTGGCCCTGCCCCAGCTTTGACCACCCCGGCACGCCCTACCTCTTTGCCGACCAGTTCCCACGCGGGCGCGGCCGGTTCCACGCCGTGGAATACGGCACCCAAAGTGAACTCCCTGACAACGAATACCCCTTCATCCTCAGCACGGGCCGGGTGCTGTACCACTGGCACGGCGGCACACTGACCCGCCCCTCCGCGCTCAACGACATCTGGCCGGAGTGCACCGTAGAACTGCACCCCCACGACGCCGCCCGGCTGGGCCTGAAAACCGGCGACTGGGTAGACGTATCCAGCCGCCGCGGCAAAATTACCGTCCGTCTGCTGGTTACCGGGCGCTCGCCGGAAGGCACCGTCTTTATCCCCTTCCACTTTGCCGAAGCCGCGGCCAACATCCTCACCGACAACCGCATCGACGCGCGGGCCAAAATACCGGACTACAAGGTCTGCGGAGTCAAAATTGAGCGGGCCGCCGCCCCACCCGACCGCCCCGGTGCGGACATCCCCCTGGAAGAACGGGGCGCGATTAAAGATGTCGCCGCGGGGTAGCGGCGGCAGGCCCAAAACCTCTGCATTGACAACCTGTCTACTCGCGAGTAGACTACGCTGGCGTAGAATATTGGCAAGACCAGAAATTTAATTTCTGATGTCATTTACCCAAAACGCCTCCCGTGACCAATAAACTCACCCTGCTCCGCCGGACCGCCAACCAAAACCCGCAGGTTCTCCTGGCCCTCATTGCCGGCGCCAGCGGGCTGATTTACCTGCTGGTCTTCACCGTCCGCTTCCCCCTGCACCGGCTGTACACCACCATCCCCCCCGTTGATTACGCCAAACTCACTCACTACACGAAAATTGACCTGTTTGCCTACGTGCTGGGCATCACCGCCTTGTTTGGGCTGACTCTGTGGGCCTTCACCCTGACCGCGCCGAATGGCCGCCGCCCGACTTCCAACCTGCCGGGACTACGCTTCATCCTGGCGACCAGCGCCGGCCTGGCCGCGGTCAGCATTCCGGCCTACCCCCTCACCGCCATTGACCTGTTCATCTATGCCATCCGCACCCGCGGCTGGGGACTGTACGGCCTCAATCCCCTGGCCACCGCGCCCCAAAACCTGCCCGCAGACCCGTGGCTGGGCCTGGCCGGCGAATGGG
>RFJV01000527.1 GCA_003694775.1 Chloroflexota bacterium
CGGTAAGGGTCAGCGGCCCAGGGCGGCCAGCATATCTTCGATGCGGGTAAATTTGATGCGCGGGCGTCCGGCGGCCTGGCCGCGTTCCACTTCAATCTGGTCCAGCTTGAGCCAGTCTTCATAGGAGAAGTAGAGCGGCTGGCGGGACTTGATAAAGGCTTCGGCCTGGTCAACACCGGGATGCTCCGGCTGGAGAATTTTGCCCGCGGCCAGGTCTTCCAGCATACAGGTAACGGTTTCTGCCGCGTCCGGCTTGTTGGTGCCGATAACGCCGCTGGGGCCGCGTTTAATCCAGCCGGCGGTGTACAGGCCGGTTAAAGGCTCGTGGGTGTCCGGGTCGATGACGCGGCCTTTGTCGTTCAGGATGACGCCCCAGCGGTCGTGGAAGGGCACGCCGGGGATGGGCACACCGCGGTAGCCCACGGAACGGAAAACCAGGTCGACCGGCAGTTCTTCGTACTGGCCGGTTGGGCGGGGGCGCAGGGTGCCGGCCTCGGTGGCGTAAAGCTCGTTTTTGACCAGCTTCATTTTGACCACCTTGCCGGTGTCGTCGCCTATCAGCTCCACCGGTGATACCAGAAAACGGATGGTGATTTTGCGCGGTTTGCCGGATGGCTTGTTTTTGGCGTAGTTTTGCAGAATTTCCAGGTTCTGCAGGGTGGCCCGGTCTGGATTTTGCTCCAATGCCTTTTTGCTGAGCGGGTCCAGCTCGACCTCCTCCGGCAGGGTAAAGACATCGGCCAGCTCCAGCTCGCCCAGCTCTTTGGCTTCCGGCGGGGTAAATTTGGCCTGAGCCGGGCCGCGGCGTCCGAGAATGTAGATTTCTTTGATGCTGCTCTGGCGCAGGGCTTCCAGGGCGTGGTCGGCGATGTCGGTTTTGAGCAGTTCCTGAGGACTGCGGGCCAGGATGCGGGCCACGTCCATCGCCACATTGCCAATGCCCACCACCGCGGCCCGCTCGCCAGACAGGTCGAACTGGCAGTCGCGAAAATCGGGGTGGCCGTTGTACCAGGCCACAAATTCGGTGGCGGGATGACTGCCCCGCAGGTCTTCGCCGGGGATGTTCAGGCGGCGGTCGGTCTGGGCGCCGGTGGTCAGGATGACCTGGTGGTAGAACTGCCTCAGGTCGGCAATGCTGACGTGCCGGCTCAGCTCCACGTAGCCGTAAAACCGGACGTTGGGTTTGCGGGCAATCCGGTCGAAGGCTTTGGTAACGGTTTTGATTTTCTGGTGGTCCGGCGCCACGCCGCCCCGCACCAGGCCAAAGGGGGTCGGCAGGCGGTCGAACATATCGATTTCTACGCTGAGGTTTTTCTCCTTGAGGAGATGTTCGGCGGCATAAAAGCCGGTGGGACCTGCGCCAATAATAGCGACGCGCAGTGGATTGGAAGGGGTGCCTACATTGTTCATTGGGTTGCTCTCCGTTTGAAAAGGATGAAGGCGAAGCGGGAAAGGAGAAGCCTAGTCCTGGTCGCTCAGAATTTGCGTTTGCAGGGTGTCTACCTGACCCTGCAGTTGGTCTCTCTGGGCCTTGACAATGTCGCCGATGGAGACGATGCCAATCAGCTTGCCCTGTTCCAGAACAGGCAGATGCCGGATGCGGCGTTCGGTCATCGTATTGGCAACGGTATAAACGTCGTCCTGGGGGATGCCGGTAATCAGGTGGCGGGTCATAATGGCGCTGACCGGCTGGTCGAGCAGGTTTTCATGCCGGGCCAGGTTGCGGACGATGTCCCGCTCGGAAATAATGCCGACCGGCTGTTGCTCCTTGTTCACCACCACCAGTGCGCCAATGTTGTGCTGGACCAGCAGTTTCACCGCCTCCCGAATCTTATGGTCCGGCTCCACGGTGATGACCTTTTTTCCCTTGGTCGCCAAAATCGTGGCTATATTCATTTTTTACCCCCTATGAAGAAATAACAGCACACGGCAGAGTTTTGATAGTTTTAGTATAATGGGGGAAACATGAAAAGTCAATGAATTACGGAAAAAAGAATCTTCATTGAATACCGGGGGGTAAAATTTTTCTATTGTTCTAAAATGTGTTATCATTCCACCGTTTTGGCGGTACTTTCTGCAACCTCTGCCCGGTATAAACAGCAATCCCCGCGTGATGATTCAGGGGTAAGTCTGTTGCTGTTTCGCTGATATGCTGACTCGTCAACAAATTGATAAAATCCATTGAACGTTTTGGGGATTTTTGTTTAGCCCAGAGGTGTGCTATAATCGACCCGGTTTTAATGCGCTGAAACGTCACTTCAACCAGGAGCAGTCCCCATGTTGCAAGATTTTGAGTTTGTGGGTATTCTGGCGTTTATCACGTTCACCATACCTATTGTAACGCTCTTGATTGCCTGGGCCCTCAGACCCAAAAAGCCCAATCCCGCCAAGCAGGAAACGTATGAGTCCGGGATGCAAACAATTGGTGAAACCTGGGTCCGCTTCAAGGTTCAGTACTACATATACGCCCTTATCTTTGTAGTATTCGACATTGAAGCGGTTTTTTTGTTCCCCTTTGCCGTGGCGCTAGACCAATTGTC
>RFJV01000528.1 GCA_003694775.1 Chloroflexota bacterium
AGAAGCGCTTGGTTTCTATGGACTCCAGCGGTTCCACATCGTAAGCTGTTACCCAGGCCAGGCGTTCAATATGGTAGTGCAGGGTAGCCATATCGGCCACAAAGATGACCGGCTCCCTGCCGCTTTCCAGGATGACCACCTGGTGGGCGCGGGTGTGGCCGCGGGTGACCGCGGTGCGTACTTCGTCGGTGACGCGGGTATTGCCGTTGAGAATTCTGAGCTGGCCGGCTTTCTGCAAGGGGACAAAATTCTCTGGAAAATAGGTCGCCCTGGTGCGTTCGTTGGGCAGGATGGCATCGGCCCATTCCAGGCGCTGTATCAGGTACTCGGCATTGGGGAAGGTAGGAACCGGGTCATCGGGGTGTTCCTCCGGGTAGATGGTGTTCCCGCCGCAGTGGTCCAGGTGAAGGTGAGTATTGATGACGATGTCGATATCACCGGCTGACAGGCCGTGGCGCGACAGGTCATCCAGCAGGTCGCCATTGGGCCGCTCCAGGCCGGCGTGCCGCTTCATGCGGTCGGTCAATTTCCGTCCAAAGCCGGTATCGACCAGGATGTTTTTCCCCTCAGAGCGAACCAGCAGACAGCGGATAGGGAGGGGAATACGGTTCAGAGAGTCGGGGGGAAACTTCTTTTCCCAGACCTGCCGGGGGACAAGACCAAATGCCCCCCCACCGTCGGCCCAGGAAATGCCGTCGTTGAGAATAGTGAATTCCATAAAGCTGTACCTATACGTTAATTTCCGCGGAAGTAATGTACTGCGGCAGAGTTTGGGCAAACCACTGCACCAGGTGTTCTTTCTCTGCCGGGGGAAGAAATGCGGCCCGGGCCGCATTCATAACAATATCAGGCAGGACTGCCAGGGGCACTCCCACCCCCCGCACCGAGACCTCGTATTCATCGGTCAGGGTGATGTTGGAGATGGAGGGGTCGTCGGTGTTGATGGTAACGGGGATGCCGATGCGGTAAAATGAGTAGAGGGGATGCTGGGCCAGCCGGGGGATGATGCCGGTTTGCAGGTTGCTGGTCGGGCACATTTCCAGCGGAATCTGCAGTCGGTTCAGCAGGTCCAGCATGTTCAAGTCTTCCATAGCCCGGACACCGTGTCCTATCCGTTCCGCGCCCAGCAGTTCAACTGCTTCTTTGATGTTAGCGGGCGGTCCGGCTTCGGCGGCGTGGGCGGTAATATGCAGGCCCTGGGTTTTGGCCCACTGGAAAACGGGGACAAAATCGGTGATGGGGTAGTTGACTTCGTCGCCGGCAACGTCCAGGGCCACCACGCCCCGCTGTTTGTTGGCGACAGCCAGTTCGGCCAGCTCCCAGGCATACTGCGGTTCGTGCCGGTTCATCTGGATAATGAGGCGGGTCTGGATGGGATGTTCATCCTGAGCTTTCTGCACCGCCTCGATGACCCAGTCCATAACATCTTCAAAGCTGAAGCCCTGACTGAGACTCAGGGCAACGGGGTTAAAGCGGAGCTCCAGGTAGCGGATATTGTCGGCGGCGGCGTCGACAACGGCCTCGTAGGCCACCCGCATCACGGCCTCGCGGCTGGAGTAAAACCGGCGCAGGAGTTTGAATTTTGCCAGAAAGCCATGAAAATCAGGGGGGTCGTCCACAACCTGCACATAGGGGCGCAGTTCTTCCAGTGTCCAGCTCGGCAGGTCTACGGCGTGTTCGCTGGCAATTTCTGCCAGGGTAGAAAGACGCAGACTGCCTTCAAGATGCCGGTGCAGGTCTATTTTAGGCAGTCTGAAGAGAAGGTCTCTAAGCTGGCGGGAGGCAACCAGACCGGGCTGACGTTTTTTGGCGTGGCTCATACGGATAGTCAATCAAGGAAGAACTTACCGGGTGCGTCCAGAATTTTAAGAATTCTGGACAAACCTGGGGGGATTCGCCCAGCAGAGCTGGATGCTTCGCGAGGGGGAATCCCCCCGCACCCCCCTGTCTGTCCAAAATTTTTGGACA
>RFJV01000529.1 GCA_003694775.1 Chloroflexota bacterium
CAGCCTGACCCACACCAGCCGGCTCAGTCCCTCGCCGCTGAACCTGACCTTTACCCCCCTGAACTGGAACATCGCCCAGACGGTCACCGTGAGTGCGGTAGATGACGGGCTGTACCAGGGCCTGACCAGCGGTCTGATTACCCACACCACCACCAGCACCGACCCGGATTACAGCGGCATCGCCACTGCCGGAGTCACGGTCAGCATCCTGGATGACGAGGTCCAGCCCTCGGTGCAGTTCAGCACCGCCACCTCTGCCGCGGACGAAAACAGCGGGCCGGTCAACCTGACCCTGACCCTGGCTCCCAACCCCTCCACCCAGGACGTAACGGTCAGCTACGCGGTCACCGGTACGGCCACCGCGGGGGTGGATTTCAGCCTGTCCGGCGGCACAGCCATCATCCGGGCCGGCGATACGATGACCAATATCATTCTGGCTGTGCTGGATGATTTTTACAATGAGCCGGACGAAGTGGTGACCGTTACCCTGTCCGCTCCCGGCAACGCCAGCCTGGGAACGCCGGTAACCCGTACCCACACCATCCTGGATGATGACACGCCGGGCGTGAGCGTCACCCAGACCGGCGGGAGCACCGACGTGGCCGAAGGCGGCCCAACCGACACCTACCAGGTAGTGCTGACCAGCCGGCCCACCGGCCCGGTCACCGTTACGGTGACGACCGATGCCCAGACCGGCGCATCGCCCGGCAGTCTCACCTTCGACGGGCTGACCTGGAATACCGTGCAGACCGTCACCGTCAGCGCGGTGGACGATGCCGTGTACGAGAGCAACCATACCGGCCAGATAACGCATACCGTTACCAGCACCGACAGCGATTACCACGGCATTGCCGCGGCGGGGGTGACGGTCAACATTACGGACAATGAATCTCCGCCCCAACTGGCCGTTGACGATGTTACGGTAGATGAAGCCGCGGGCACTGCGGCGGTCACCGTCACCCTGACCGGGCAGAGCAGTTTTCCGGCCAGCGTGGAATACACGGTCGGCGGGGGGACGGCCACCGGCGGCGGGGTGGATTACAGCGCGGTAAACGGCAGTCTGAGCTGGCTGGCGGGGGAAACGGGCGGCAAGAGCTTCACCATCACGGTGGTGGACGACGCGCTGGACGAGCCGGATGAAACGGCCAATGTGAGCCTGTCCAACCCCACCGGCGCGGCTATCAGCGATGGGAGCGGTCTGCTGACTATTACCGATAACGACCTGCCGCCGATGCTGGTCATCACCAAAACGGTGAGCACCGCCAGCACCCCGGCCCGTCACGGCGAAACGGTGACCTACACCATTGTGGTGGCCAACCAGAGCGCCACCGACGCGCCGGACGTGTCCGTGGTCGACAACCTGCCGGCGGGGGTCAGCGGGACCAATCTCAACCAGACGGTTTACATCTCGGCCAGCCAGCGCCTGACCTTTACCCTCACGGCCAGCGTGGCCGGAAGCGCCCCATACGGCGGAAGCATTACCAATATCGCCAGCTTCAGCCACGTATCCGGCAGTGGGCAGGACAGCGCCGTGTTCACCGTGGAGCCAGACACCGCCCCGCCGGCAATCCCCACGCTGATTACCCCAACCGGGGGGATTGCTCTGGCAAATCTGCGCCCTACCTTCGATTGGGATGATGTAGTGGATGGGGAAACAGGGGTGGTCAGCTACACCCTCACCCTGACCCATACCGGCGTGTCCACCGGATACACCGTCACCGAGTCCACCTTTACCCCGGCGGCAGACCTGGCAGAAGGGGATTACACCTGGACTGTGCAGGCCTTCGATGCCGCAGGCAATGGCGGCCCGTCGAGCGCGGAGGGCAGTTTCCGGTTGAGCATTCCAAAGTATATTTTCCTGCCGATTGTCATCAAATAGGGGCGGGGGAGGATGTCGTAAAGGCGGGTCCCAGACCCGCCTTTACCGCGAGGAAAGCAGTTTATCCACTGCCGCGGTCAGTTCGGCCAGGTTGCTGACGCGGTGCACCGCGTGGGCATAGGGCAGGTAGGCCAGCATATCGCTGTCGCCGGTGCCCCACTGGCGAGGATGTTCGGGGTTGAGCCAGATGACCCGCCGGCTCCGGCGTCGAATCTGCTCCATCAGGTCGAGCCGGGGGTCGTTGTAATTGTTGCGGGCATCGCCGACAAAGATAACCGTGGTGCGGCGGTCTACCGCGTCGGCGTGGCGCATCATCAGGGTGTTCAGGCTGTTGCCGAGGTCGGTGTTGTAATAGCCGGGCCGCAGGCGGGTGAGCACGGTTTTGACGGCCACGTCCGGGGGGAACTCGGCAAAGTCCTCACTGATGCTTTCCAGGTCGTCAATAAAGGCAAAACTGCGAGCGTGGGAAACCTGGTCCTGCAGTTCGTAAATCATCCGCAGGAGGAAATCCACCACGGGCCGCATACTGGTAGAGACATCGCAGATGAGGAGCAGTTTGGGCTTGAGCCGGCGAGTTTTGAACTGAAGCTCCATCGGCACGCCGCCGTAGCGCAGGTTGGCCCGGATGGTCTTTTTGGCATCCAGAACGCCCACACGGGCCTTTTTCCGGCGCAGGGCCGCCCGACTGCGAAGCTGGCTGATGAGACGGCGAAGCTCCTGCCGGAGCAGGTCGGCTTCATGCTCGCTGAGGGTGCGGAAGGGGCGGTGCAGAAGGTCCGCGGCGCGGGCCTGGCGGTCGGGCTGGTTCTGGACCTGCTGGCGGTTGATAGACTGCCCCACGAAGCGGCCAATCTGCTCGGCCAGCGCCTCCCGGTTAGCCTCCATCCCCTCTACCAGTTCGTCAATGGTTTCCTGGCCGACCCCCATCCGGGCCAGCATGTCGGCCAACTGCTGGATGAGCTGGTCGAGCAGGTGCATTCCCAACTGGCGCATCATCCTCTGCTGAATCCAGTTCTGCTGGCCGGGATGGTCGGCAAAAGGCAGGCCGGCCTGCTGACCGGCCTGCTCCAGGGTTTCCTGCCCCAACTGCTGGCCCTGCAGAAGCGCCTGAAGCAACTGCCACAGGCTGTTGAGCTGGTCCGAAGGCGTGCCGTCGCCGGGCCGGCCGGGTTTCCGGTTCTGCCGGTCGCCCTGACGGCGCATTTGCTCCAGCAGGGCGCGCAGCGCCTTCTGCAGGAGGTCTTTTTCCTCCGGCGACAGGCTCTCGGTGAGGTTGAGCATTGGCGGGGCGTCGGTTCCAAAGTAGAGGGGAAAAAGCTGGTCGAAGATGGGGCGGTCGTGCGCCTCTTTGACCAGGGTGGTCAGCAAAGCATCGTGAAACGCCCGCCGGTTGAGCACGCCCACACTGCGGGCGGCCCGAAACGCATCCTGGCTTTCGGCCACGGAGACACGCACCCCCGCGGCCCGCAGGCCGGCGATGAAATCAATCATCCGCTGTTCCATAAGCCCCCCTAATTGCCGATAAAGCGGAAGCCGCGCAGGTCGTCGGGGTCAAAATCGTCGCGGGATGGCCGCGTACCGCCGTTGGGGCCGCGGCGAGAGAGGGCGCGTTTGGCCCGGATGATGTCGGCTTCGTGCTTGAGCAGGACGGTCATCGTGTTTTCTATGGTTTCCTGGTCGAGCTGGCTGGCATTCAGCTTGACCAGCGCCCTGGCCCAGTCCAGCGTTTCGCTGACCGAGGGCGACTTTTTCAGGTCGAGACTGCGCAGGCGGTTGACCAGCTCCACGGCCTGCCGGGCCAGTTCCGGAGCCAGATTGGGGACCTTGAGGCGGACGATTTCCAGTTCGGTTTCCACGGAGGGGTAGTCGATAAACAGGTAAAGACAGCGGCGCTTGAGGGCCTCGCTGAGGTCGCGGGTGTTGTTGCTGGTCAGGAAGACCACCGGCTGGTGTTTGGCCGCAATGGTGCCCAGTTCCGGAATGCTGACCTGGAAATCGCTGAGGACTTCCAGCAGAAAGGCCTCGAACTCCACATCGGCGCGGTCGATTTCATCAATCAGGAGGACAACCGGCTCGTCGGAGGTGAGGGCGCGCAGGAGCGGGCGGGGGAGGAGGAACCGCTCGGAAAAGAAAACATCTTCCTCGGCGGCAATCCGGTCGGCGGCCTCTCCCAGGGTCTGGGCGTCACCAATGATGTCCTGGAGCTTGTCCCGCAGAAGCTGGGTGTAGAGCATCTGCTTGGCATATTCCCACTCGTACAGGGCCTTGGACTCGTCCAGCCCCTCGTAGCACTGCAGACGAATCAGCGGGCGACCGGTGGCCGCGGCCCAGGCCTTGCTCAGTTCGGTCTTGCCCACGCCGGCCGGCCCTTCGCTGAGCACGGGTTTGCCCAGCTCTTCGGCCAGATAGACCACGGTGGCGATTTCGTCGGAGGCGATATACTGCTGTTCGGCCAGTTTGGCCTTGATTTGTTCGGGTGCATCGGACATAAGAGACTCCCTGAGAAAAGGATGAGGGCGGAAGGATGAAGGCAGAATCGGACAGGCAATCGATGGAAGGTATTATGACCGGCGGCAGGAGGTTTGTCAAGTGAGGCGCGGGGCCAGCTTCCAGACGGCAAAGCTCGCCAGAAGGAGAACGGCGGTCACGGCCAGACCGCCTTCGGGGCCAAATGCGCCGCCGGTGATGAGGTCGGGGCCGGTTTCCATCAGGTCGAACAGCGTGCCGGCAGGGGAAGCCAGCCCGCTGACCTGCAGGCCAAACAGGTTGCCCTGTGCCCAATTCCAGGCCGTGTGCACTCCGCACACCCCCCAAATACTCCCCTCCGACAGGGCATACAGGGCCGTAAACAACCCAAAGAGGAAAAGATTGAGCACCGCAATGGGGCCAAGATGCGGGTTGAAGGAGTGGAAGACGGCAAACAGCCCTGCCGAGGCCGCTACCCCAATCCAGGGCCGGTACCGGGCGCCGAGGGTCGGCAAAATCCAGCCGCGGGCCAGGGCCTCTTCTGCCGCGCCCTGCACCATCCAGCCCAGAAACACCAGGGCCACCCCGCCCAGCGCGGCCAGCCCTCGCGGGCCGTCACCGGTCTGCTCCGGAGCCATATAGCCCGGCAGGGCAGAAATCCCCACCGACAGGCCAAACATCACCAGGCCGACCCCCAGACCGCGCAGGTATTTTTGGGCCGCGGCCTGGCGCTCCAGGCCCAGCGTCCACAGGCCGCGCTTTTCGACCAGCGCCAGCCAGACCCACAGCAAAATAAAAATCGGCCCAAACAGGCAAACCAGCAGTAAGGTTTGCTCCAGGGCCGAGTCGACCGCCAGCAGACGGCGCACCGCCTGCACGGTATCGGGGCCGGTGCCGGAGGCGGAGGTGGAATTCAGGACCAGCAGGATAAAAGCCAGTCCAATGCCGCCGACTACCTGCGCGGCCAAAATGAAGACCACGCTCATCACCAGCACCACCAGCCAGTGCGGCAGGCGACGGCCAGAACGGGCCAGTTCGAACAGACGGCTGTCCTGCACGGGCAACGGCTCCCTACTTTGGCGGTGGAGCCATCCCCATCAGGATGACCAGCCGC
>RFJV01000010.1 GCA_003694775.1 Chloroflexota bacterium
ATTGAAAATTGAGAATTGAATCATTGAGCAGTGTCCAGAATAATTGTCACCGGCCCATCGTTGTGGATTTCTACCAGCATGCTGGCTCCAAACTGGCCGGTGGCTACTTTCCTGACGCCCAGCCGCCGCAGGCAGTCGACAAAATAGTGTACCAGCGGCTCGGCGACCTGCGGCGGCGCGGCGTCTGTAAAGCTGGGCCGGCGGCCTTTGCGAGCGTCGGCATAAAGGGTAAACTGGGAAACCACCAGCATCTCCGCGCCCGTCTCCAGCGCCGACAGGTTCATCTTGCCCTGGGCATCTTCAAACACCCGCAGATGGGCCGTTTTTTCGGCCAGCTTTTCCGCCACTGCCGGACTATCACCGTGCGTCACCCCCAGCAGGATGACATATCCCGGCCCAATCTCACCAATAACCTGTCCATCGACCGTTACCCGGCCCGCTTTCACCCGTTGTAAGACTGCCCGCATAGGTATTTGACCTCCAGCACGATTAGGATTCTGATTGATGTGGTTGGAACGGGGACATTATAACCTTCTTTGGCCCTCCCTGCCAGCCGGAAGCGGTTCCAATTTTTCCGCTTGGGGTATTGTTGTGGTAAAATTGGGCTACTTTTGTCAGGAGTCTGCCCTATGTCTGGCCCTGCCGTTCCCCAGATGCACATTTTTGATACACCCGAAGCCGCCGGTCAGGCCCTGGCCCGCCTGACCGCGGAACAATCTGCCGCCGCGGTGGCCCGGCGAGGCTGGTTCAACGTGGCCCTGTCCGGCGGGTCGATGCCGCGCCTGCTTTTCCCGCCGCTGGTCAGCCCGCCCTATGTTCAGCAGGTGGACTGGTCTCGCTGGCGGCTTTTCTGGGCCGACGAGCGGTACACCCCCCTCCATCACGCTGACAGCAACTTCCGGCTGGCCCGCGAATATCTGCTCAGCCAGGTGCGCATTCCCGCCGAGCAGGTCTTTCCCATCGACGACAGCTTTGACCTGGACGTAACCGCCCGGCTGTATCATGACCTGCTGGTGCAGGTACTGGAAGCCCCACCCGGCCAGCCCCCCCGCTTCGATATGGTTCTGCTGGGCATGGGCGAAGATGGGCATACCGCCTCGCTGTTTCCCGGACACCCCCTCCTGCAGGAATCAACCCGCTGGGCGGCCTTCCTGACCGATTCCCCAAAGCCGCCGCCGGAGCGGGTCACGCTGACCCTGCCGGTGCTCAACCATGCCCGCTGTGTGGCCTTTTTGGCCACCGGGGCCGGCAAAGCCGACACGCTGGCGCGTGTCCTGCATCCATCAAAACCCGATACAACCTTGCCCGCGGCCCTGGTCCGGCCTGCAGACGGTGAACTGCACTGGTTTATCGACCGGGCCGCGGCGGCCAAACTCGACTCCATTCCAGACTGAACAGGATAGAACTATGGCAGAACCCATCACCATCCTCGCCGGCGATGTCGGCGGAACCAAGACGAAACTGGCTATTTTTGACACCCAATCCGGGGCGCATACCCCCCTGGCCGAGGCGGTCTTCCCCAGCGCCCGGTTCGACAGCCTCGGTGCTATTGTTGAACGGTTTCTGGCCGATGTGGACTTTCGTCCCTCGCGGGCTGTGTTTGGTGTGGCCGGCCCGGTGATTGCCGGTCAGGCTACCATTACCAACCTGCCCTGGAAAATGAGCGAAACCGGTCTGTCGGAGCGGCTGGGTATCCCGGAAGTGCGCCTCCTGAACGACCTGGTAGCCATTGCCAACGCCATCCCTATTCTGGAACCGGCAGACCTGGAAACTCTCAATCCCGGCCAGCCGGTAGAAGGTGGGGCGATTGGCGTGGTGGCCCCCGGAACCGGCCTGGGGGAGGCGTACCTGACCTGGGATGGACATCGCTACCATGCCTATGCCTCGGAGGGGGGGCATGCCGATTTTGCCCCCATCAACACCTTGCAGTTGGAACTGCTGGCCTATCTGCAGGCCCGCCGCGGGCATGTCAGCTACGAGATGGTGTGCTCCGGCAAGGGTCTGCCCAATATTTACGACTTTCTCCGCGACCAGGGGCACGCGCCGGAGCCGGACTGGCTGGC
>RFJV01000530.1 GCA_003694775.1 Chloroflexota bacterium
ACCACACGGTACCCTTGCCGCTCAAAAATCAGTTGGAGCAGTCCACTCATATGGGGGTCATCTTCAATGGACAAGATTCTTACCTGTGGTTGCATACGTCGCTCCCTGAATCAGGTCAATAATTGCACATAATAATTATTCACCAGTGATTATAACAGAAAATCCCCCGAATTGTCATAGGAAAAAAGTCGCCCGGTAACCTGAACTTTGCGCAACGGTTCAGCCATCCACGAATTTTTCACGAATACACGAATTTGGTAGCTCTGCATTAAACCGTGATTGGCCTTTTAACCGATGATTGAAATCATCGGCTGATATGGAAAGTGCGTTAAAACGCACTCCACCAGGCCGGTTTTAACAAATTTAACCCGTTTTTAACGGGTTTCCCGTAACAGCGGGGCATTTCAATGCCTCGCTGACCAGCGGATTGATGAACTACGGTTTTGTGCCGTCCTACCACGAATTTACGTATTCTCGTAAATTCGTATTTTCGTATGGGGGTATGGTATAATATCAGGCCAATCAATTTGTCATCCATATCCCTTTTACAGCGAACACCACCCTATGGCCCAAATACGATTTGCCCAGATTAGCGACATTCACATCTCCCACCGCGGCGACCTGCACGATATGCTGTCTGGCCGGTCTGCCGGATTTCTGGCCCGTGTTATCGACGAACTGAACCGGATGGCCGACCTGGATTTTGTGCTGTTTACCGGCGACCTGATGGTGGAAGGGGCACATTCGGAACTGGAGCAGTTTCTGCAAGCCGTGCAGACCCTGCAGAAACCGTACTACGTTATCCCCGGCAACCACGACCGCCGGGAGCCGGACGACCCGCACGGGCTGACCCGCCGCCAGTTTGCCGAACGGTTCAATCCCCAGCTCGACAGCCGTCCGCCGGATGAATACGGGCAGGTGGGGTACTGGTCGCAGGAGGTAAAACCCGGTGTACAGTTAATTGGTCTGGATTCCAATCTGGATGACGACTGGGGCGGTATCATCAGCCCGGCCCAGATGGCCTGGCTGGAAGCCGAACTGTCCACCCACGCCGGCCGGCTGGTCATTCTGGCCGTTCACCATCCCCTGCACCGCCTGTCGCCCATTGATGACCTGCCCGGCTGGAACCGGTTTGTTTGCCAGAACGGGTCAGATGTGCTGGCCCTGCTGGACCGGCATCCGCAGGTCAAACTGGTTCTGCACGGCCACCACCACCTTACCCGCACCGACCGGCTGAACGGGCGGGTGCATCTGGCCTGTCCGGCTCTGGCAATTTTTCCGTGCGCCTACCGGCTGGTGCAGGTTGACCCGCAAACCGGCGGCACGTACCGTATTGCCTGGCAAACCTGCCCCGCGGCAGATGAAGCCACCACTGCCGAGGCCCGGCGGCGCATGTTCGACCGGTGGGCCGCCGGCACCGACCTGCCGCTGACCCTGATTGAGCAAATGGTGGAGCAGGCCGCGGGCCGGGCAGAAGACCGGCACGGCCAGATGGTGGTATGACCCGCCGGACGTGGAAGGGCGCGGCCCTGGCCCTGGCTTCCGCGGCCTGCATTTCGGTAACGTTCATTGCCAGCAAGGAAGCGATGCGCGGCCTGTCGCCGCTGGCCTTTACCCCGCTCTGGTTTGCCGCGGCGTCGGTGTGGGGAGTGGGGTTTTATCTGCGGCGCACGGGAGCAAAATGGCCGGACTCCCTGAGCCGGGCCGCCCGTCCGGTGCTGTGGCTGGGCATTCTGAACGGCGCGGCCAATTTACTGCTGTTCACGGCCATCAATCTGGGCGACCCAACCCTGGCCGCATTTTTCAGCCGCAGTGAAACGGTGTATAGTGTCTTGTTGGGGGCCGCGGTTCTGCACGAGCGGTTGCGGGGCTACCAGTGGGCGGGCGTGGGGATAGCCATCATCGGGGCCGGGGTGATGACTTTCCGCTCCGGGCCGGTGGTCTGGCTGATGCTGGGTATCCTGCTGGTGTCCAACTTTTTTCTGGCCCTGAGCGGGCTGGTCGCCAAAACGCAGGTGCAGTCTGTGCCGCCGCTGGTGCTGTCTACGGCCCGCACCATCCTGATGAGCTTTCTGCTGGGGTTGGTCGGCTGGGCCGCAGGAGAGCTGGCCTGGCCCGACCTGCCTGCCTGGGGCTGGATTGCCGGCGGGTCATTTTTTGGCCCGTTCCTGAGCTACGTACTCTTTTACAAGGCTCTGCAGTACCTGGACCTGGCCCGCGGCGCGGTCATCCGGGCCAGCCAGCCGCTGTTCGTGGCCCTGTACAGTCTGGCCCTTTTTGGAACACTCATTTCTCCCCGGCAGTTTGCCGGCGGCCTGCTGATGGTGGCCGGCGTCATCCTGATGCTGTGGGAGCAGGGCAAGGATAGGGCGATAGGGCGATAGGGTGATAGGGCGATAGGGTGATAGGGCGATAGGGCGATAGGGCGAAACAAACAGCGTTGGTCGTTCGTCGTTCATCATCAACCGGAGGTTTCCTGGTGACAGAACCATCTATTCCCACTCTGAACGATATCATCGCCGCCCGCCGGCACGTGTACCGCTACCTGCCGCGGACGCCGCTGTACCACTACCGGGGGCTGAGCGACCTGGTAGGCACAGAAATCTGGGTAAAGCATGAGAACCATCTTCCGGTCGGAGCGTTCAAGGTGCGGGGCGGGTTGAATCTGGCGGCCCACCTGTCGCCGGAAGAGCGCCGCGCCGGCCTGTTTACTGCCTCTACCGGCAATCACGGCCAGAGCATTGCCTTTGCCGCCCGTGTGCACGGCCTGAAGGCGACCATCGCCGTGCCGGAGGGGGCCAATCCCGGCAAAGTGGCCGCCATGCAGAATCTGGGCGCAGAGGTGGTGGTTCACGGCAAGGATTTTGATACCGCCCGCGAGTGGATAATGGCCGAAGCCGAGGCCCGCGGGGGCCGGTTTGTCGGCCCTACGGAAGAGCGGCTCATCGAAGGGGTGGGAACGTACGCCCTGGAAATTCTGGAAGATTTGCCCGACGTGCAGACTATCATCGTTCCGGTTGGCGCGGGAAGCGGCGCGTGCGGAGTCTGCATTGTCGCCAAGACCATCAATCCCCGAATTGAGGTGATTGCCGTCCAGTCGGCCCAGGCCCCGGCGATGCAGTTGAGCTGGAAAAGCGGCCGGCTGGTCACGGCGGAGATGAATACCTTTGCCGAAGGGGTGGCAACCCGCGTACCGTTTGAAAACACTCAGCGCATTATGCGCCGCTACCTGGATGATTTTGTCCTGGTCGACGACCGGGACATCAAATCGGCCATCCGCCTTCTGCTGGAACACACCCACAATCTGGCCGAAGGCGCGGGGGCGGCATCGCTGGCCGCGGCGCTTCAGCTTCGGGAGCGGCTGGCCGGCAAGAAAACGGTGCTGGTGCTGAGCGGGGGGAACCTGTCGCTGGCCCGGCTGAAGGAAGTGCTGGACGGCGAATGAATGGTTAATTTCAAATTTTGAATTCCAAATTATTAATTTTTTTGATGAAATTGGAGGAAAGAAAAATGACAGCACAAAATGGAGCACAGGGTCAGAATGGGCCGGAAAAGGGGACGTGGCGCGTAAAAGTTGGTCTGGCCCAAATGCTGAAGGGGGGGGTCATCATGGACGTGGTGACACCCGAACACGCCAAGATTGCCGAGGAGGCCGGGGCCTGCGCGGTGATGGCCCTGGAGCGCGTCCCGGCAGACATCCGGGCACACGGCGGCGTAGCCCGCATGAGCGACCCGGCACTGATTGAGCGGATTATGAACGCGGTCTCTATCCCGGTGATGGCCAAGGTACGCATCGGGCATTTTGTGGAGGCCCAAATCCTGGAAGCCATCGGGGTGGACTACATCGACGAAAGCGAAGTCCTGACCCCGGCAGACGAACAGCACCACATCAACAAGCACGAGTTCAAGGTTCCTTTTGTCTGCGGATGCCGCAACCTGGGCGAAGCCCTGCGGCGCATTGGCGAGGGAGCGGCCATGATTCGCACCAAAGGCGAGGCCGGCACCGGCGATGTGGTGGAGGCTGTGCGGCACGCCCGCGCCGTGCTGGGGGAAATCCGGCGTCTGCAGAATATGCCGGATGAGGAACTGATGACCTATGCCAAAGAAATCGGCGCGCCGTACGAGCTGGTCAAGGAAACCAAGGAGCTGGGCCGCCTGCCGGTGGTCAATTTTGCCGCCGGCGGTGTGGCTACCCCTGCCGACGCGGCCATGATGATGCAGTTAGGCATGGACGGTGTGTTTGTGGGAAGCGGCATCTTCAAAAGCGGCAATCCGGCCAAGCGGGCCAAGGCCATTGTTGAAGCAGTGACCCACTACAACAACCCCAAAATCCTGGCCGAAATCAGCAAGGACCTGGGCGAGCCGATGGTGGGCATCAATGTCAGCAGTTTACCGCGTGAGGAAATGCTGGCCGAACGGGGCTGGTAGCTGCCGCATTCCGGTAATCTCTGGCTGACCCCCATCAGCATTCAGGCCGCGAAGACAGCGAGCAGTTTGTCTTCGCGGCTTTTTTGAAATTATTCCCAAAAAACCAAACTACCGCTGTTCCGGCAGGGATAAGGCCTGCCGTTTGAGGAATAAGTACAAATGGCTGATTGATGTCCGGCTGGAGATACGGTAAAATAGAAAGCATTCTGCAGCTGTTCAGCACCCCGGCCGTCAATACCCCTCACCCCACCCCCACCCGCCTTAACGGCGGGTGGGGGTGGGGTGAGGGGTATTGACG
>RFJV01000085.1 GCA_003694775.1 Chloroflexota bacterium
AAACAGCGGAAGGACGTTAAAACGCCCTGAAAATGAGACCTGGAGGGCGCTTCAGCGTCCTTAAGCCATTCAGCCCGGCGTTTTTAACGCCGGGTCAACTTAAGACGACGCAACCTTGTGATTTCGGCGGTAAATTCCCGGCTCACCGGTAAATCTGTCCCAAAAATGAAACGCACCCTGAGTAGATACATTTAGAGGGCGGTTATAGGGGCAACCTTCTGTGACAGGTCTGCTTTGAATGGGGTGTCCAATTTGGCAGGCGGGGGATTTTTTGTTAAGCTATAAGTGCGCCTTATAGTTTGTTTATTTTTTTGGTTGCTATTGTTATAGCTCTTCTACAAGATAAACAGGCAATTTCCCTGTTTGGTAACTGCTCAGGCCAAGAGAAAAATCCGGTAAAGCGTTATCAATTCCCACCATCTCACGTAAAACGTAAATCGTAACCCGTAATTTTCCAACCTTACGTTTTACGCCTGATTGTCGAGAAAAAGGCCAATTGTAACTGTTCATCCGGCGTATGTCACAGCCAGCGACAGCGAATCAGTCTTCGGTTGCAGGGGGGAGGATGATATGCATGTCGTCCTGCACGAGCTATTTTATACGAGGAGATACGATGGCTGACAGCGGACACAAAAGCATTTCCCGAATCGACGTTCCGGCCAAAAAGATGCATGGCTGGTACGTGCGGGTCTGGTACAAAGGGAAAATGCATTCTCGCTTCTTTAACGATAAGTTCTACAACGGCAAGGAAGAGGCGTTGAATGCGGCCATTGAATACCGGGACCAGGTGGAAGCCGCCATCGGCAAGCCCAGAACCGACCGGGTGGTGGTGACCCACAGCCCGCGCAACCAGACCGGCGTTATCGGTGTGAACCGGGTGAAAAAGCAAACCGGGGCATACGTACCGTACACCGCTGTTCCCAACTACAGCGAAGTGTACGAAATTACATGGACAGAACGGCCCAATGTTATCCGGCGCACCACCGTTTCCATCAATAAGTACGGCGAGGATAAGGCTTTCCGGCGGGCCTGCGCCATTCGCTGGCAGAAGGAACGGGAGATTTACGGCCAGCCGGTGCAGGAATTTCCTTTTTCCGATGAGGAGCTGGCCGCGGCTCTGGACGATGGCAGTTAACGCGGCTGGTCAAAATAAATAACAAGGCGGTCGAGATGATTTTCGACCGCCTTTTTTGATGCCATCCGGCTACCGGCTCAGCTCCCGACCGGCATACTGCCGTTCGTAGTATTCCTTGTACTGCTGGCCGCTCTTGATTTTCCGCCACCACCATTCATTGTCCACGTACCATTTGACGGTCGCCTCGATGGCCTGCTCAAAGTTGTACCGGTTGCGCCACCCCAGAGCCTGGATTTTACTGCAGTCCAGGGCATACCGGCGGTCGTGACCGGGCCGGTCGGTGATGGGCTGGATGAGGCTTTCCGGTTTGTTCAACAGCTTCAGGATGAGCCGGGCCATGGTGATGTTCGGTGTTTCCACGCCGGTGCCCAGGTTGTAAATTTCTCCGGGCTGGCCTTTGCGAAGCACCACATCGATACCCTCGCAGTGGTCCTGGACATACTGGTAGTCGCGCATCTGCATCCCGTCGCCGTACAGGGGCAGGGGAATATCGTCGATGGCGTTGGTGATGAACAGGGGCACTACTTTTTCCGGGAACTGGTAAGGGCCAATATTGTTGCTTCCGCGGGTGATGGTCACCGGCACTCCAAAACTGGTATGGTAAGCCAGACACATCAGGTCACCGCCGGCCTTGCTGGCCGAGTAGGGACTGCGGGTGTGGAGCCGGTCTTCTTCGGTGGAACGCCCTTCCAGCACCTCGCCGTATACCTCGTCGGTGCTAATCTGGTGATACCGCTCCACGCCGTACTTTTTGGCCGCTTCCAGCAGAACGTACGTGCCGTACACGTCGGTCTGGATGAAGCTACCCGGCTCCATCAGCGACCGGTCTACGTGGGTTTCGGCGGCAAAGTTGACGATAACATCGATGTTGTACTGCCGCATCACTTCATCCACCCGCGCCGCATCGCAGATGTCGCCCTGCTCAAAGTGGTAGCGAGGGTCATCGGCAACCGGGAGCAGGTTGTCCAGGTTGCCGGCGTAGGTCAGCTTGTCGTACACCACCACCTGGATGTCATCATACTTGCGCAGAAGCAGATGGACAAAGTTGGCGCCAATGAAGCCGGCGCCGCCGGTTACAAGAAAGTTCTTCACCGTTGGCTTACTCCTTTACCTCAATCTGGATGTCGATAATCTTGTCGCCGGGCGGGGCATCCGGCGTTTGCTGGGGGTCGCGCGGGGTCAGGCTTTCGGCCACGTCCATCCCCTCGATGACTCGCCCAATGATGGTAAAGTTGGCGTTCAGTTGGGGCACCGCATCGTAGGTGATGAAGAACTGACTGCCGTTGGTGTTTGGCCCGCTGTTTGCCAGCGACACCATCCCCGGCTGGTCAAACGTATGCTCCGGGGTAATTTCATCGCCACAGCGGTAGCCCGGAAAGCCAACCCCTGTACCGGTCGGGTCGCCGCCCTGGGCCACAAAGCCCGGCAGAACCCGGTGGAAGGTAACGCCGCGGTACCAGCCCTGCTGGGCCAGGAAGACAAAGCTGTTTACGTTGACCGGCGCAGTATCGGCAAACAGTTCAATGACAATATCGCCCTTTTCCGTCTGGATGGTGGCGATGTACTGCTTGTCCGGCTGGATGACCTGCTCCGGCTGGCTGTACCACCGGTCGCGCAGCTTCATTAGCTTGATGAAGATGTCCAGCCCCTGGTACGACAGTCCAAAGGCCTGCGAGGGGAACATCACCCCGTTGACGGCAAAGCTGGGCGTCCCGTTGAGACCGGCATCCAGGGCCGCCTGGTAAGCCTGGTCTATCTGGGCGGTGTAGGTTCCGTTTTCCAGCTCCTGCCGGAAGCGGTCTGCATCCGGCACACCGATTTCTTCGGCGTAGCCGGTCAGGATGTCGACCATTTTTTCCACCGGCTGGGAGCTCCACTGCTGTTGCTTTTCAAACAGAATATCGTGCATTTCCCAGAATTTACCCTGGGCGCCGGCGGCCTCGGCGGCCTCGGCGGTAATCTGGGCCTTGTCGTGAATGCTTTTGAGCGGGAAGTGGCGGTAAATGACCCGCAGGTCGTCACCGTAATTTTCTTTGAGACTCTCCACCACGGGAGAGACACCGGCACAGCCCGGTCACTGGAAATCGCCGTACTCAATCAGGGTGATGGCCGCGTTTTCCGGCCCTTTCACCCAATCCTTGTCCGATACCTGGGCAATGAAGGGATTTTCCGGCACTTCAACCGGCTCGCAGACCGCGGGACCGCTGGCCTGAATCTGGTCCGTGGGAGCCGGGGCCTCGGTGGGTTCTGCGGCCTGGGCGGTGGGGGTGGCCGCCTGGGCGGTAGGCTCTTCCGCGGCGGGTTCTGCGGTTGCCGGGGTCTCCGCCTGCTGATTACCGCCGCAGGCCGCGAGGAGCAGGAGCAGAACAGCTACCAGCAGTGCGCTCAGCATGGCTGGT
>RFJV01000086.1 GCA_003694775.1 Chloroflexota bacterium
TACCGGGTCGCCTTTGGCGGTTTCGTAGGCCGCTTCCAGTTCGGCCAGGGCCGGCATCAGAGTCTCCGGCACAAACTGGCCGCCGTAGGGGCCGAATTTGCCTTTCTGTGCGGTGGTAGATAATGTCATTGTAATCTCCTTAACATTCTGGTCAGGTGACAAAACCCGGTCAAATGACCATCAATGATAGCTCACTCCGGTAAAACGTAACACGTAAAACGTAATACGTAAATAGACATTAAGATAAGTGTAAGTTTGGCAGAGGAACTGTCTGGAGTAAAATCTCCAATTGAACCTCATCAGAGGAAAGGTCAACCAGATTGTCCAAATGATACTTCGCTTGTGGTTCGCGAATTATTTTTCCACGTTGTTCAGGAATCATCGTCAGAAGTAAACGAATAATGTTGGTCAGTAAAGACAACCGATGGCTAAAAACAGTGTCGCTGAGAACATAACGTGCCTTAAAATACCAATCCCGTCCCTCACGGGCCGACCCCAAGGCATATTCATAAAACCTGGCTCGGTCTTTACCGGTGCCTCGGGAATATCCTTCTGCAATGTTGGCACTGATTGAACCAATTGCTCGATACAATTGGTCTGCCAAACTCACCGTTTGCCGTTCCTGGACTAATCGGGTTACATCATACCAGGCAATATCGGCCAGAAAAAGTGCCAGGCGATAAACTTTCAAATTCCATAACGAGTCAGCTTTGATTAGCTCTGGTATTGACTCTTCCCATTCCGCGAAGTTTGTAATCATCATCTTTTTCATTTGCAACTACTCAGACTTGGGGCACTATTTCTTGAATCGGTCATTTTTGCGACAATCAGGCGCAAAACGTGACACGTAAAACGTAACACGTAAGGACGGAAAATTACGAGTCACGATTTACGTTTTACGTGAGATGGCCGGAATTGATGGCGCTTTACCGGATTTTACTGTTGACCTGAGCAGTTACTTTCATTTTACGTTTTACGCCATTACGCTTTACGCTTTACTCGTTCTACAAACGCCTTGAGTTTTTCGTGGTCCTTCTTCCCCTTCTCCGCCTCCACCCCACTGCTGACATCTACACCCCAGGGGCGGACGGTGCGCACGGCTTCGGCAACATTGTCCGGGGTCAGACCGCCGGCCAGCAGAACCGGCCAGCGACGGGCCACCGCCGCGGCCATCGACCAGTCGGTAACGTGGCCGGCGCCGCCGTAAAGCGCGGGGTGGTAGGCGTCCAGAAGAAAACAGGGCGGCGGTACGGCCACCGCGGGCCGGTAGCTCTGCACCAGCCGGCCAGCCTCCTCTGGCGACCGGGGCCGCAGGGCCTTGAAGGCCCGTCCCCGGAAGCGGGCCACCATTTCCGGCGGCTCGTCGCCGTGAAGCTGGGCCGCGTCCAGCCCGCATTCATCCAGAATGCGGCGGACCGTTTCTTCCGTCTCGTTGACAAACACCCCCACAAACCGGGGCCGCGGCCCGTCTCCGGCCTGCCGGCGCAGGTCGGACACAATGGCCCGTACCGTTTCCGGGGCTACATAGCGCGGGCTGGGCGGGTAGAAAATGAAGCCCAGCATATCGGCGCCCGCTTCTGCCGCCGCCCGCGCGTCTTCCAGGTTGGTCAGTCCACAGATTTTGATGCGCACCATCTCATCATCCTGCTAACTCCCTCACCTTGCGTCCAACATCCTTTGCCCGGACCAGGGCCTCGCCAACCAGAATGGCGTCGATACCTTCGCTGGCCAGACGGGCCACGTCCGCGGCGGAGTGAATGCCGCTTTCGGCCACAAAACACACCTCTGCCGGAACGTACTGCCGCAGTTCGATGCAGGTATCCAGATTGACCGAAAAATCGTGCAGATTCCGGTTGTTGACCCCCACCAGCCGGGGCTGTAGCGGCAGAACCCGCTCCAGTTCAGCGCGGGTATGCACCTCAATCAGGGCCGCCATCCCCAGCTTGCGGGTCAGGGCCAGCAGGTCGGCCAGTTCTTCATCTTTCAGCACCGCGGCGATGAGCAGAAGCGCGTCCGCCCCCGCGGCGCGGGCCTCGTACACCTGGTAGGGGTCAAAAATAAAGTCCTTGCGCAGAAGCGGCGGCTGGCGTTTCAGGCGGAGTACTGCCAGATGTTTTTTGATGTCGCTCAGGTAATTCAGCCGGCCCTGAAAATAGCGGGCGTCGGTCAGTACGGAGATGGCCGCCGCACCGCCGCGGGCGTAAATTTCGGCCAGCTCCAGCGGGTCGAACCGGTGGCGAAGCAAACCTTTGCTGGGCGAGGCCCGCTTCACCTCGGCAATCAGAGCCACGCCCGACCTGCCCCGACCGGCCCGCAAGGCGGCCACAAAATCCTGCGGCGGCGAGGCCAGCGCGGCCTCGGCCCGAACCATGGCCGGCTCCCGTTCCTGCTTTCGGCGGGGCAGTTCTTCGTGCTTTTTGTAGCGGATAATTTCGTCCAGAATAGTCATTGCTTTGGCTACACCTGCTTGAATTTCTGGGTAAAGGAGACAAACCGTTCCAGCACATCGAGCGCCGCGCCGGAGTCGATGCTTTCTGCGGCCAGGGCCACGCCGGTTTCAAAATCTTCTGCCTTGCCGGCGGCAATCAGGGCCGCGGCCGCGTTGAGCAGAACCACGTCTCGCCGGGGACCGCGCTCCTGCCCCGACAGGATATGCCGGGTGATGGCCGCATTTTCCTCCGCCGTGCCGCCTTTCAGCTCGGTTGGCGAGGCCCGGCGGAAGCCCAGCTCTGCCGGGTCGAGCATCTCGGTGACCACCTCCCCATTCTCCAGCCGGCTGATACGGTTGGGACCGCTGGTGGTCAGCTCATCCAGACCGCCGTGCCCGTGGCAGACAAACGCCCGCCTACAGCCCAGTTCGCCCAGCACCTTTGCCAGCGGCTCGGTCAGACTGCCATCGTAGACCCCCACGCACATCGACCTGGCTCCGGCGGGGTTGGTCAGCGGCCCCAGAATGTTGAACACCGTGCGCACGCCCATTTCGCGGCGCGGGCCGATGGCGTGCTTCATCGCCGGGTGGTGCTTGACGGCAAACAGAAAACCGATACCCACCTCGTCGATGGCACGGGCGACCTGCTCCGGAGTCAAATCCAGGTTGACCCCCAGAGCGGCCAGCACATCGGCACTGCCGCTCTTACTGCTGGCGGCCCGGTTGCCGTGCTTGGCGACCTTCTGGCCTGTTCCGGCCACAACAAAGGCAGTGGTGGTGCTGATGTTGAACGTACCCGCGCCATCGCCGCCTGTACCGACCACGTCAACAAGCTGGTCGGCAGGGGTGCTGGGCCTGACCTGCACCGCGGCCCGGCGCATAGCCCGTGCACTGCCGGTGATTTCGGCGATGGTTTCGCCCTTCATCCGCAAGGCGGTGAGGTATGCCCCAATCTGGGCCGGAGTGGCTTCGCCGGCCATAATCTGCGACATCACTTCCTCGGCCTCTTCCGCCGTCAGCGACTGGCCTTCAATCACCTTGCCGAGGGCGGTTTTGATGGGCATTATCACCGCCGGGGTGGTGGCCGGTTCCGGCCTGGCCGCCGGATGGGCCTCTTCGGGGCGGAGACCCATATCGCGGGCTTCAATCTGCAGGAAGTTGCGGAGCATCTCATGCCCGTACTCGGTCAGCACCGATTCCGGGTGGAACTGCACCCCGACGACCGGGTATTCTTTGTGCCGCAGGGCCATCACTTCCGCGTCCTTGCCGCGGGCGATGATTTCCAGGCAGTCCGGCAGGGGTTCCTCCACCACCAGGGAATGGTAGCGGGTGGCAGTCAGCGGGCTGGGCAGGTTGTGGAAAATGCCCTGCCCGTTGTGCTCCACCGGCGATGTTTTGCCGTGCATCACCTTTTTGGCCCGGACCACCTGACCGCCAAAAGCCTGTCCAATGGCCTGGTGGCCCAGGCAGACCCCCAGAATGGGGATTTCCTTATAGAAACGCTGGATAAGCGGCACCGAAATGCCGGCATCGTCCGGCGTGCCCGGCCCCGGCGAGATGACGATTTCGTCGGGACGCAGGTCGGCAATCTCATCCAGGGTGATGGCATCGTTGCGGCGGACCATCACCTCGTATCCCAACTCGCCCAGGTACTGGACAAGGTTGTAGGTAAACGAGTCATAATTATCAATGACCAGAATCATTTTGGACCTCCATTCTCTCCAGCTCTTTTACTGCCGTTCCGCGTATTTTACAGCTTCGGCCAGGGCGCGGGCCTTGTTCCAGCTTTCCTCATACTCCCGCTGGGGGTCGCTGTCGGCGACGATACCGCCCCCGGCCTGGATATGCACCCGGTCGCCCTTCATCACGACGGTGCGGATGGCAATGCAGGAGTCCATAGTGCCATCGTAGCCGATGTAGCCGATGATACCGGCATAGAGACCGCGGCGGGTGTTTTCCAGCTCGTCGATAATCTCCATTGCCCGGACCTTGGGTGCACCGGACACGGTTCCAGCAGGAAAGGTGGCCCGGAGGAGGTCAAAGGCATCGTGTTCCGGCTTGAGCCGGCCCCGGATGTCGGACACAATGTGCATCACGTGGGAGTAGCGCTCCACCACCATCAGCTCCTCCACCCGGACGGTGCCGTACTCGCAAACGCGGCCCAGGTCGTTGCGGCCCAGGTCGACCAGCATGATGTGCTCGGCCCGTTCTTTTTCATCGGCCAGCAGTTCTTCGGCCAGGGCCATATCTTCTTCGACCGTCTGCCCCCGCCAGCGTGTCCCGGCGATGGGCCGCAGTTCGGCCATGCCCTCTTCCAGCCGGACGTGCATTTCCGGGCTGGCGGCGATGATGTGGAGCGGTGGCTGTCCCAGGCCGCCGGGGAAGCGCATAAAGACCATATAGGGGGAAGGATTGTGCATCCGGAGCGCCCGGTAAATGCCGAACGGGTGGGCCGAGGTGCGCCGCGACAGCCGCTGGGACAGCACCACCTGAAAGATGTCGCCGGCGGCAATGTATTCTTTGGCCTTGTTGACCAGCTCCTTATATTCCTCTTGAGTGAAGTTCGACTCCAGGCCGTTGGCCGGGGGTTCGTCGGGGGGCGGGATTTCCGGCAGGGGGGCGTTCAGCCGGGCGACCACCTCGTCGATGCGGGCCACGGCCCGCCGGTAAGCCGAGCGGACATCGCCGCGGGTCAGGTCGGCATTGGCAATGACCTGGAGCCGCTGGCGGGCGTGGTCGAACACCACCAGGGTGTGGGCCAGCATAAAAGCCATCTCCGGCAGGCGGAGGTCGTCCGGGTTGGAGTCTGGAATGCGCTCAAAGCGGCGGATGGCGTCGTAGCTCAGGTAGCCCACCGCGCCGCCGACAAAGCGGGGCAGGTCGGGTTGCCGAACCGGGCGGTAGCGGCTCATCTGGGCCTTGAGCACGTCCAGCGGGTCCTGCCCGTCGGTAAGGGGGATGGCCCGTCCGTGTCCTTCGGCGGTGATGTAGACCTCGTTATCGGTGGCGGTAACCACGCCCCGCGGCCTGACGCCGACAAACGAGTACCGGGCCACCTGTTCCCCACCGGAAACGGATTCCAGCAGGAAGCACGGGCCTTCGTCCTGCAGTTTCAGATAAATGCTGACTGGTGTTTCCATATCTGCCGGCAGGTTGCGGCAAATGGGGATGAGATTCCCCTGCGCGGCCAGCTTTTCGACCTGCTCCAGCGTTGGTTGGTACATAACGGCCTCCCTGTTTCAATGATTCAATTTTCAATAAGCCAACGGAGTCAATGATTCAATTTTCAATGAGCCAATGAGCCAA
>RFJV01000531.1 GCA_003694775.1 Chloroflexota bacterium
CGCCAGCAGAACGCCTGGCTGTACGAAGGGGGCGGGCTGGAACTGCTCCAGGAGCTGTATAAGGACAAGTTCGGGGTGATTCAATTCCCGGCGGGGAACACCGGTGCTCAAATGGGGGGATGGTTTAACAAGGAAATCAACTCTCCCAGCGATATGCAGGGGCTGAAAATGCGTATTCCCGGCCTGGGCGGGCAGGTGATGAACAAGCTGGGGGTGCTGGTGCAGGTTCTGCCCGGCGGTGAAATTTTCCAGGCACTCCAGACCGGGGCCATCGACGCCGCGGAATGGGTTGGCCCCTACGATGATGAGAAGCTGGGCTTCCACAAAGTGACCAAATATTACTACTACCCCGGCTGGTGGGAACCCGGCCCCACGCTGGAAATCCAGATTAACCTGGCGGAATGGAATAAACTGCCGGAGGTTTACCAGGAAGTGCTCCGCACCGCCTCCTATGAGGCCAATGCCACCATGATGGCCCGCTACGATGCTCTAAACCCCGCCGCCCTGCAGAAACTGCTGGCTGATTCGGATGTTGAACTGCGGCCCTTCCCGGACGATGTCCTCAAAACGGCGGAAGAAGCCTCGTTTGCCCTGTTCGACGAGTTTTCCCAGCAGGATGCCGATTTTGCATCCATCTTCAAGGAATGGAAGAAGTTCCGCGACGACATCCATGCCTGGCATAGTCTGTGTGAGACGGCCTATCTGTCCTATATTGCCCGGTCTTCCGCCGGATAGCCGGATAATCGACAAAACGGTTTTCAACACATGCGAAAAGGGCGCCGGTAAGCAAATCCGGCGCCCTTTTCGCATGTCTTCAATCAATCAGGCCGCGGCAATGTTGACCAGCCACTGCACAGTCTGCGGGAACAGCATCACAATAATCAGCGCCACCCCTTGCAGAACCATAAACGGCAGGGCGCCCTTGTGAATGTCTACCGTTTTCACTTCCTCTGGGGCCACGCTTTGCAGGTAAAACAGCGAAAAACCGACCGGCGGCGAAATGAAGGCCATATTCAGGTTGATAGCCATCATCACGCTGAACCAGACCAGGTCGATGCCCAGCGCTTGGGCCGCGGGAACAAAGATAGGCATGGCAATAAAGCTGATTTCCAGAAACTCCAGGTTGATGCCCAGCAGGAAAACGGCAATATTCGCCACAATGATGAAGCCCCAGTACCCGCCGGGCAGGTTGGTGAGCAGTTGGGTGGCAAACCGCTGGCCGCCCAGCCCGTCGAAAACCAGACCAAAAAAGGTGGAGCAGAACAAAATCATCAGCACCAGGGCGGTGATGTTGGCCGTGGAGCGGGCCGCCTCGCGCAGCATCTGCCAGTTGAGGTTCTGGTTGAAGCGGGCCAGCACCAGCGCCCCAAATGCACCGACCGCGCCGGCCTCAGTGGGGGTGGCAAAGCCAAAGAAAATACTGCCCAGCACGGCGAAAATCAGCACCAGCGGCGGAACCACCGCAATCAGCGTTCGCCGGAACAGGGCCATGCCGCGCAGGGTGCGGGCTTCGGGCGGCAGAGCCGGGGCTTTTTCCGGGTAAAAAATCGCCACATAGATAACGTACAGCGCATACAGACCAGACAGTATCAGCCCCGGAATCAAGGCCCCCATAAACAGGTCGCCCACCGACACACCGACCTGGTCGCTCAGCACTACCAGCACCAGACTGGGCGGCAAAAGCTGGGCCATTGTACCCGACGCGGTGATGATGCCGGTCGCCAGTTTGTGGTCGTAGTTGTACCGGACCATCACCGGCAGAGAGAGCAGGCCCATCACAATAACCGTCGCCGCGACCACCCCCGTCGCCGCGGCCAGCAGAGTGCCCACGATGACTACCGCCAGGGCCAACCCCCCGCGCATCGGCCCCATCAGCATCCCTACGGTGGTCAGCAACTGCTCCGCCAGCCCCGACTTCTCAAAAACTGCCCCCATAAACACAAAAAACGGAATTGCCAGCAGAGTGAAGTCGGACATTGAGCCGAACCAGCGGTTGGGCAACAGCTTCAGCAGGTTCAGGTCGAACGCGCCCAGGGCCAGACCAATCGCGCCGAATACCAGGGCTGTTCCGGCAAACGAAAACGCGACCGGATAGCCGACCAACAGCAGAATCAGGAACAGCACGAACATGACAATGGCTATCCATTCAAATCCCATAATGGTGTCTCCTCCGTGGTGAAATGGATGTTGCGGTTGCCGGTCAATTACTCAATGCGCAGGGGCGCGTCGGGAATGACCAATTCTACTTCTTCCTCGTGGTCGGTCAGAATGGCGACCAGCTTAATCATCTCCGAGATGGCCTGCAAGAGCAGAAGGGCAAACGCCACCAGAATCATCGACTTGATGGGCGCGCGCGGCAGTCCAGACGGGTCCGGCGACATTTCCCACGTGCCCCACGTACCATCCGGAAGCAGGCCCCAGGAACGCAGAACCGGGCTGTAGGTGACGGTCAGCCCCAAAATGCAGAATGGTATCAGGCCAATGAGGTGGCCCACAAAATCTATCAGAGCCTGCTTTTTGGGGCTAAGCTCCGCATACCAGAAGTCAACCCGTACATTGATGTTGTTCTTGAGAATATAGGCAAAGCCAAAGAAGAAGATGAGCGAATACAGATACCACTGCAGTTCGATAAAAAGGTTGGAGGTCAGCCGGAAGCCGAAAAACCGGCCAGAGTAGCGCAGAACCACGTTCAGAAAACCGACCGTGAAGGTAATCAGCACCAGATACTCGGCCAGAATCCCGATGCGCTCTGAAATACTGTCAATAAATTTGGAGATTTTGACCAGCGTTTTCATGGCAGAGGCTCTCCTTTGAGTGAGGGGGGATGTTGGTCACAATAATAGCAATCTTTTGATAAAAATACAAATCTAACTGGAGGGCGATTCAGCGTCCTTAAGCCATTCAGCCCGGCGTTTTTAACGCCGGGCCAACTTGTTTTGTATGACAGCGGCAGTTGGAATATAATGCTGTATACTTCAACTGACTTCAACTGACCAGCCTGCCCCCCAACTCACAAACTAACCAACTCACA
>RFJV01000532.1 GCA_003694775.1 Chloroflexota bacterium
AAGGTCGGGGGATGAAGCCGTTTCCGCACGACGCGCCGCGGGCCTGGAAGACCCGTTCGCGGCGGGTCATTCTACAGCACAGCAAATACCTGACGGTGGAGCTTCACACGGTGGAACTGCCCGACGGGCGGGTGATTGAGGACTGGCCGTGGCTGGTCACGCCCGATTTTATCAACGTGGCCGCGGTGACGGCAGAGGGCCGGTTTATCTGTCTGCGGCAGACCAAGTACGCGGTCGAAGGGGAGACGCTGGCCCCGGTAGGAGGCTATCTGGAACCCGGCGAGGAACCGCTGGCCGCGGCCCGGCGGGAACTGCTGGAAGAGACCGGCTACCAGGCCCCGGACTGGACTTTTTTGGGCCGGTACGCGGTAGATGGCAACCGCGGGGCAGGTCAGGCCTATCTGTACCTGGCCCGGAACGCCCAAAAGGTTGCCGTGCCCAACGCCGACGACCTGGAAGACCAGCAGGTGCTTCTGCTCAGCCGGTCGGAGGTGGCGGAGGCGGTGTGGGCCGGCCGGTTCAAGGTGGCCTCGTGGACGGCGGTGATGGCATTGAGCCTGGGGCTGGTGCCGGAGACGGACCGTCCCCGGCAGGACTGCCGCAAAGAATAAAAATTTGCAGGGTGACATTAATGTCGCCCTACAAGGGTTATAAGGAGGAACGTCTATCAATGAAAGGTTTGCAGGATAAACGGGTGGTCATTACCGGCGGGGCCAGCGGGATTGGCCGGGCCACTGCGGTGCGTTTTCTGGAAGAAGGGTCGCGGGTGCTGGTCATTGACCGGGACGAGGCCGGATGCCGGCGGCTGGCGGCGGAACTGCCGGCCCTGGCAGGAACCATCGTGGCCGATGTGTCCGATGTGGAATCGGTGCGGGCGGCGTTCCGGCAGGTGGATGAAATGGCCGGCGGGCTGGATGTGCTCATCAACAATGCCGGCATCAGCATCCGGCATCCGTTCCTGGAGATTACGCCGGAGGAGTGGCAGAAGGTCATCAGCGTGAATTTGACCGGGGTCTTTCTGGTGGCTCAGGAGGCGGCCCGGCGAATGGTGGCCGGCGGTGGAGGGGTCATCATCAACATGGGGTCCACCAACGGCTTGCTGGGATACCCCTACTATGCCGATTACAACGCCTCGAAGGCGGGGGTCATCGAACTGACCCGCTCGATGGCTCTGGAGCTGGCCCCATCGGTGCGGGTGGTAGCCGTGTGCCCCGGCTACGTGCTGACGCCCATGCAGGAAGCGGAATACACGCCGGAAATGATGGCCGAGCTGAATGCCAAAATTCCGCTGAAGCGGCATGCCAAACCGGAAGAGGTAGCCGCGCTGTTCGCTTTTCTGGCTTCGGAGGAAGCACCCTACCTGACCGGCCACCCGTACATCATTGACGGGGGCGAAACCGCCGGCGGTCTGGCCAGCCGGTAGAGGGTCAGGCGTTTTTTTCCACCATATCGACCAGCTTCAGCATGGTACTGCCGACTACATCATCGGGGCGGGCGACAACAACCGGTTTACCGGTGCTGACCGCCAGGTGAAAGGCTTCGGGCGCGGGAGGGAGAAAGGCCGCCACGCGGGCGTCTAACTGCTGTTTGATGTCGGAGGGCTTTATCAGGGCGTTGGAGCGTGTCCGGGCTACAATGACCAGGCTGGAGCGGTCGTAGACTCCCCAGGTCTTGAAGGTTTCCAGGTCGGCACGGGCGGAGGCCAGGGAGAGCAGTTCCGGTTCTGTCACCAGAAATACCAGGTTCGACCGTTCCAGGGTTCTTCGGGAGGCTTCACCGTACACATGCGGCAGGTCGACCACCACAAATTCCGCCAGGCCGGTCAATCCGTCCAGAATGGCATTGGTATGGGCTTCGGTGAGGGGGTGCTGGCTGACATGTTGGGGCGCGCTGAGCAGGCGGATGCCAAAATCATGCGGGAGCAGTCGCCGGGATACGTCGGCCTGGTGAATCCGGTGGGGGTCCATCTCCAGCAGGGATTCCAGGGTCTGGGTGGGCATCAGGTGCAGGCTGTAGGCCGCAGTGCCGTGGTAGGGGCGCAGTTCGGCCAGAACTACCGAATGGTTGCGCTCGGCCAGCCCCACGGC
>RFJV01000533.1 GCA_003694775.1 Chloroflexota bacterium
GTGGCCTCCGGAAGCCAGCTTGACCGGCAGGTCAACGGCAACGGAACTGAGACCCTCACCCTGGTCAGCGGGCCAATCCGGGAATTTTACGCCGCGATGAACCCGGCCTTCCGGGTCAGCCGCGAAAGGGTCAACGGGGTAACGGTATCCAGCTACTACCCGGCAGACCTGGAAGCCGGCGGGCGCCGCGCCCTGCAGTACGTGGTTGACGCCCTGCGCCTGTTCGACCGGCTGTTTGGGCCGTATCCCTACGCCGAACTGGATGTCGTCGCCACGCCGACCACCGCCGGCGGGGTAGAATACCCCGGTGTGCTGGTGCTGGCCCAGGCCCTGTACAGACAGCCGGGTGACTTTTTTGAACACGCCGCGGCCCACGAAACGGCCCACCAATGGTGGTACGCCGTGGTCGGCAACGACCAGATAGACGAACCCTGGCTGGACGAGTCGCTCACCAACTTCAGCACCCTGCTGTACTGGGAGTCGCTCAACCCGCCGGACGTTGCCGAAGACGTGAGATTTCGCTACTTTACCGGCCCGTACCAGCAGGCCAAACAGCAAGGCCACGACCGGCCGGTCGCCGGGCCGGTGGCCTCCTTTACCGAGCAGGAATACAGCATCTTTGTTTACAGCAAAGGGCCGCTCTTTTTCGACGCCCTGCGGCAGGAGGTCGGGCAGGATACCTTGCTGAAAATTCTGCAAACCTACTACCGGCAGTACCGGTACGGCATTGCCTACCCGGACGACCTGCTCCGGGTCATCGAGCAGGTATCCGGCTACCAGGTTGACCCGCTGTACCGGGCCTGGATTGAGCCGTAAGTGGCCCCGGTCGTCTATCAGATTTGTAAACATTGTGCTATAATTGTAAGCAAATGTGGATCCGAGGATGAATGAATGCAATCTCAACTGCGCTCCTCACAATTCCCAACTATCGCCACTCGAATTCAAGAACCGGAAGTCTTCTCGACCCTAAACCGGGTTGTCGCCAACACGTTGATAGCCTTTGGTATCTCCACGGCCTGCCTGGCTGTTTTTGGGATTGGGGGAGAGAGGGATAAGCTGTTCGTCAGTGAAAACTTCAAACTCCAGGAGTATCACAGCAAAAATCTGGACGCGCTGTTCAATAACGGAGCCATCGCCTGGGTAAAGAAATACGGACAGGGGGCCGTAATTATAGATACGGCTACAGACAACCGCTGGCAGTTGCCGCCGGATATTACTCCGCCCCCTCTCTGGATTCAAGCGCAAAGTGCGTTGATGGTTCCTATCCAGGTTGCCAAACAAGTGTTGGGCCTTCTGCTTCTCACTGCGCCTGTTTCCGCCTATTTTGATACCCGAGACCTGCGCACAATGACGATTGTGGCAGACACCTTAGCCGCTTACCTGTACAGCATCCATCGTTTAAAGGAAGAAGAAGCCAATCACCAGCTTATCGCCAGCCTGACCGAAATTGCCCAAACCATCAACTCTACTCTGGACCTGGACCAGGTCCTCAACCTCATTCTGGAACATCTGGATTTAGTTGTAGAATTTGACAGTGCCTCTATTTTACTATACGAAGAAGAAGCACGCACGCTGTTTGTTCGAGCCGCCCGCGGCCACTCCGATATGATTGATGCCCTGCAGGTCAGAATTCCGCTTACCGAAAGCAGTCCTAATTATCAGGCCATTATTCAGCAAAAACCGGTAATTCTGGGCGATGTTGACAAGGTCCCCGGCTGGATAAAAACATCCTCATCGCAATCAGTCCGGAGCTGGATTGGTGTCCCGCTGATAGTTCGGAACCAGACCATCGGCATGCTGACCGTAGATAGTCACGAAGTCAACAAGTATCAGGAAAAGGATGCCCAAATTGTACAAACCTTTGCTAATTATGTGGTCACCGCGGTGGCAAATGCCCAAATTGTATCCCAATTAAAGAATGTAGAATCCAGCTATGCCGCCCTCTTTGAAGACAGCACCGATTTAATTATCATCACCACCTATCAGGGCGAAATCCTGAATGTCAACCGCAAAGCCGCCCAGATGCTCCGTCTGCCCAAAGATGCCCTGGTAGGCATAGAACTGGGCTTCCTTTACCCGGAACTGAGCGATTTTCTGGCCAGCCAGAGACGACGCCTCAAGGCATGGCGGGAGGCCAGCCTGGAAATTGACCTCCAGGACGCCTACCACCAGCCGCTTGCCCTGGAGTTCCGGGTCCGGCAGGTCAACTACGCCGGCAAAGACTGCGTTCAGTGGGTAGGCCGCGACATCTCCGCCCGGAAAGAAATTGAACGGATGCGGCAGGACCTGGTCGACATGCTGGTGCACGACATCCGCGGCCCGGTGGGCAACCTCATCAACATCATCGAAATGCTCCCCATGCTGGTAGAAGCCGGCAACGACGCCGAATCTATCAACCGGATGCTGGACCTGGCCCACCAGACCGGGCAGGAAGTGCGGGACCTGCTGGATACCATGCTCGACGTCAGCCGGCTGGAAAAGGGAAACGTTCCCCTCCAGCGCGATATACACAACTTGCAAGATATAATGCAGGTGGTCGAAAAGCAGGTTGCCTCCCACGCCGAACTGAAAAACATCACCCTGACCATCGAACCCCTGCCGCCACTGCCCCCCATCTGGATAGATGCCAGTATGATTCGGCGCCTGCTGGTCAACCTGATAGACAATGCCATCAAATATACCCAGTCCGGCGGCTGGGTGCGCGTCTCTGCGGCGCGTCAAAAAGACACCCTGAAGGTCTCCGTTTCCGATAACGGCCCCGGCATCCCCCCCTCCGAGCAGGAGCACATCTTTCAGAAATTTGGCCGCATTACTACCCGAAACGGCCCTTCCGGGGTCGGGCTGGGACTGGCCTTCTGCAAGCTGGCCGCCGAGGCCCACGGCGGTTCCATTTCCGTGGACAGCGAAGGCATTCCCGGCAAAGGCAGTACCTTTACCCTGACCATCCCAATGATTCTGGACCCACAACCATGACCGATTTAGACCTGCTGGCTCGCTACTACGACATCATCCATACCGGCTTTGAAGACGACTTGCCCCTGTGGGACACCCTGGCCGCCAGCGCCGACGGCCCCATCCTCGATGTGGGGTGCGGGACAGGCCGTCTCCTCCAGTTCCTGGCCGACCCAGACTGCCCCCTGGTTGGCCTGGACAGCTCCACCGAGGCCCTGGCCCGCGCTCGCCGCAAACTCAGCGCCAACGGTCTGCAGGCGCATGTCTCCCTTATCCAGGCCGACATGCGCCATTTTGACCCCCCGCGCCGCGATTTTGCCCTGGCTATCCTGTCGCTGAATACCTTCATGCACTGCCAGTCTACCGAAGACCAGCTTGCCACCCTCCAGTCTATCCACCACTGCCTGCGCCCCGGCGGCCTGCTGGCCGTTGACCTGTTCTACCCCGACCCTCTGCTTCAGGCCGAGGTAGACGGACGGCTCTACTTTGAAGCCGAATTCACCGACCCGGACACCGGTTTGCCCGTTCAATGGTACTGGCGGCACGAGTTCGACCTGGCCGAGCAGGTCCGCCACCTGACCTACGTACTGGACACTATCAACGCCGACGGCCTGGTCCACCGGGTGGTCATTCCGGTATCCCTGCGCTATGTTTACCGCTTTGAAATGGAGCTTCTCCTGAAAATGAGCGGCTACAGTCTGGAAACGATTTTTGGCGACTACAACCTGGAGCCGTTTGAGCACCACAGCCCGCGGATGATTTTTGTCGCCGCGGCAGAAAAATAACCATAACACACCAAGAAAAGAAAAATGAATCCACAACCCACCGACAACGTTTCGCCGGTTCTCAAAAACGCTTGGCAGAGATACGCCGAGTTCGACCTCGGCGCGGTCAAGGCATCGGCCCAGCACCTGCGCCTGCGCTGGTGGATTCTGGCCCTGGGCGTGCTGGCAACCCTGCTCGCCGTCCTGTCCGACCTGTACGGCGAGGAACCGGGTCTCACCGGCAGGGTGCTGGGGCTGGCCCTGGTGCTGATTCCGCTGGTAGCCTCGGCCCTGACCTCCTTTGCCAACCGGCTCCAGCGTGGAGAATACTGGCTGGCCCTGCGCGCCGGGGCGGAAGAAATCAAAAAAGAAATCTACCTGTACCGCACGCTCCTGCAGGTCCAACCGGACCGGGATAGCTGGCTGAACGACCGGCTGGCCGAAATCCAGCGCCGCGTTTTCGAGACCGCCGGCGGACAGGTCAACCGCCGCGACTACAGCGGCCCCCTTCCCCCCTACCACAACCCCGCCGACCGCGACAGCGACCCCGGCTTCAACGACCTGCTTCCAGAAGAATACCTCCGCTTCCGGCTCCGGGACCAGCTTCGCTGGCACAAAAACAGCGCGGCCCGGCTTCAGCGGCTCAAAACCCGCTTGCAGGCCGCGGTGTTTGCCTTCAGCGGCCTGAGCACCGTTCTGGCCGCGGCGGCCAACATTCCGCAGTTTTCCGGTCTGGCTATCTGGGTGGCCTTTACCACCGCCCTGGCCACGGCTTTTACCTCCTGGCTGGAGCTTCGACGCGTCGAGGCGACCATCGACAACTACCACCGGGTGGTGCTGGAGCTGAATCTCATTCAGGACCACTGGAAGAGCCTGCCGCCGGCCCGGCGAAGCGGCGACGAGTTTTTCAAACTGGTGCTGGCAACCGAACGGGTGCTGTGGAGCCAGCACAGCCGCTTCATCGCCGAAATGCGTAAGGCCGTGGCCGAACTGCGCGGCGAGTCGACCGATACGCTGGACAAGGTGGCCGGTATGCCCGCCCCCGCGGCCATCGACGAGGCCGTTTTGGCCCAGGCTATGCAGAAGGCCGGCCCCGCGGAGGCAGAAGCCCCAGAGCCGATGCCCCGCCCCGGCGCGCCGCACGCCCTGGCCCTCCTGCCCGCCGGACGTCTCCGCCGTAGCGATGGCCGCTGGCTGGACTTTGACGCCATCTACCGCCGGCTGGTTCGACCGGCCCTCATCCAGGCCGGCTTCACTCCCCTCCGCCTTTCCCCCACCGACAACGGCCACCTGGCCCCGGACCTGTTCCAGGAACTTCTGCTGTCGGACCTGGTGGTGGCCGACCTGAGCCTGGACCAGGCCGATACCTTCTACGCCCTGGGGGTGCGGCACGCCCTGCGCAAGGGCGGAATCCTGCACATCTATGAGAGCACCGCCACCCTGCCCCTTAACCTGGTCCAGCCCCCCGCCAGCCTGTATCACTGCGACGAATTCGGCAAGCCAGACCCCCAGCACCGCCAGACCGACATCGACGCCCTGGCCGAGCTGGCCCGCGCCGCCCGGCAGTCTGCCAGCGAGCAAGGCCAAAGCCCCATCTATGCCCTGCTCACCGGCCTCTCCGAGCCGGACCGCAGTGCCCTGAGCACCCCGGATGCCGTTGGCTTCTGGCGAGAGTACCAGGATTGGAAAATGCGGGTCAACGCGGCCCGCGAACAGCACCGTGTGGGCGACATCCTTCTGCTGACCGAGGAAATCAGCAACCCGGTTGTTCGCCAGCAGGCCATCGCCGAGGCCGGGCAAATCCTGAGCGGTCTGGGCTACCATCACCTGGCCCTTCAGCAGTACCGCCGCGGGCTGGAGCTGAACCCGGAAAACCGGGCCTTCCAGCGCGAAGAAGCCTTTGAACTGGGCCGGCTGGGCCAGACCGGGGAGGCCATCGCCCGGCTGGAGCGGCTCCTCGCCGATACCCCCGCCGACGCCGAAACCCAGGCCTTTATGGGCCGGCTGTACAAAGCTATGTGGCGGCAGGAGTGGGAACCGCAGGCAGAGCTGTCTGCCCGGTTGAAAGCGGCCCAGGAAAACAGCTATCTCCTCCAGCGCAGTCTGGATTACTACCTGTCCGGCTATGCCGCGGACCAGAATCACTACTACTCCGGCATCAATGCCGTCACCCTGGCCTCGCTGGCCCTTTACCTGGCCCACAAAATGTCTCAGTCCGACCCGCAGACTGCGGCCCTGAAACAGCAGTTGCCGGCCCTGGTTGGGGCGGTCAAATTTGCCCTGGCCCAGGCCGACCGGCGCCGGACGGGAGACTACTGGGTAAAAGCCTCGCAGGCTGAACTGGCCGTATGCACCGCCGCCAGGCCGGAAGAGGTCAACCGGCTGTACCGGCAGGCGCTGGTCGCCAGCAACAGACCGGCGCGGGCCATCCGCTCCAGCATCGAGCAGTTGGAAATGCTGGCCGGCCTGCACTTCCGACCGGCACACGTCCAGGCCGGTCTGGACGTGCTGAAA